>JANXYI010000217.1 GCA_025350085.1 Deltaproteobacteria bacterium | reverse complement strand
TGCCCGGCACCCTGGACGAGGCCGTGAACAAGGCCCTGGATGCCAACCCTGGGCTGCTGGAGCTCTTGCAGTCCATCAGCACCCGGCAGGGCGACCTGAGCGCCCGTGAGTCTGCGATGTTCCCCAAGCTGGAGGCCCTGGCCGAGGCCCAGCGCAAGCGCAACGACCAGGGCGAGCTCGGCACGCGCCTGGAAAAGCGCGCCGGCCTGCAGCTGAGCTACAACCTGTTCTCCGGCTTCCGCGACTCGGACAACATCAAGGCCGCCAAGAGCGACATCACCTCCGTGCGCAAGTCCCTGCTCGACCGCCGCAGAGCGGTGGAGGAGCGGGTGCGCAACGCCTGGAACGACCTCATGACCCTGCAGAAGACCATCGCCCTCTACGAGAACCAGGCCAACATCACCTGGACCTATCTGGAGCTCGTGAAGAAGAAGAAGGCCATGGGCGGCGAGGTCACCATCAACGAGATCATCACCGGCGAGCGTGACTACATCTCCGCCACCAGCAACAAGGTGACCTCGGAAATCGAGCACATTACCGCCGCCTACACCTTGCTGAACCAGATGGGCCTGATCACCCCTGATGTCGTTGAGAATTGATTCTCGACACTCTGTAACGATTCCACCTTCAGGCACTGCGGCTGCCGCTGTTTGCTGCTCCAATCAGAACGCCCTGGCTGACAGATGAAAGAACTCTTCCGTCGCCTCTCGCTTAGGCCCAAGCTGGCCTGGGAAATCCTCTTCGCCTCCTTCCTCGCGAATCTCATGAGCGTGGCCTCCTCCATCTACGTCATCCTCGTGCTCAACCGCTACGTGGGTTACGGCTCGGACGGCACCCTGTACACGCTCACCTCGGGCGTGCTCATCGCCACCTTCCTGGGCATGGGCTTCACCTCGGTGCGCGGCAAGCTGGCCGCGGCCGTCAGTGTGCTGCCGGACCACGAGCTCAACGAGAAGACGCTGGCGGTCTTCACCCGGGCCAGGCTCACGGCGCTCTACCGCATGCCGGCCGGGCGGCACCAGGAGATGCTCGGCGCGTTGAAGACCGTGGAATACGCCTTTGATTCGAACAACATCTCGGCCATCCTGGACGCCCCGTTTCTGCTGCTCTTCGTGCTGGCCATCGCGCTCATCCACCCGCTGCTGGCCGTGCTGACCCTGGTGGGCATCGCCTGCACCATTGTCTTCACCCTCACGTCCATGCGCCGCAACGCGCCGCTCGACGAGCGCATGCGCGACCAGGTCATGGCCCACCGCAACCTGACCCTCTCGGCCATGTCCGGGGCGGAGACCGTGCGCGCCTTCCTGGGCGCCGAGTTTCTGCGCCGGTCCTGGCGCAAGCAGATGCAGGGCCTGCGGGACCTGGGCGAGGTCATGGGCGCGGCGCGCGACCGCGGGCGCATCCGCTCGGAGTCCGTGGGCTCGCTCTTGCGCGTGAGCATCTATTTCTTCGGCGCCATGCTGGCCGTGTCCGGGGACATGAGCGTGGGCGGCCTCATCGGCGCGAGCATCCTCTCGGCCAAGGCCATGCAGATGGGCTCGAGTTTCCTTGCGTCCTTTTTGGCCGGGCGCAAGGCCGAGGCGGCCCTCATCCAGCTCGGGGAATTCCACGCCCTGCCGCTTGAGCCCCTCTCCGGCTCGGCCGTGCGCGAGTTCTCCGGCCGCCTGGAGTTCCGCGACGTGGGCTTCGCCTACTCCGGGACCACCGGGCCGCTTTTCGAGTCCGTGAGCTTCACGCTTGCGCCGGGCTCGATCCTGGCCGTCACCGGGTTCAACGGCTCGGGCAAGACGACCTTCTGCAAGCTCGTGACCGGCCTGCTTGATCCCGGCCGCGGCCAGATCCTGGCCGACGGCATCGAGCTGCGCCAGTTCGCGCCGGACTGGTGGCGCAGGCAGATCCTCTACCTGCCGCAGGAGCCCAGCTTCCTGAACGCCACCATCCGCGAGAACATCACCCTGTCCGAGCTGGAGCCCGAGAGCCCCGCCTCGCAGGAGCGCCTCAACCAGGCCGTGCGCGCCGCGGCCCTGCGGCGCTTCCTCGATGTCAGCCGCCAGGGGCTGGATCAGGAGATCGCCGAGGGCGGGCGTACCCTGCCCGTGGGCATCCGCAGGCGCATCGCGCTGGCCCGCGCGCTGATGAACCAGGGTCGGCTGGTGGTCTTCGACGACCCCACCGAGGGCCTGGACGCCGAGGGCTGCCTGGCCGTGTACAACGTGCTGAACATCCTGGCCAAGACCGGGGCCAGCATCATCGTGGCCACCGTGGACCCGAACATCACCAAGGGCGCCGGGTTTGTGCTGGACATGAACGAGAAGCCCAGCCCCACCGTTGTCGCGGCCAAGGCTGCAACGCCTGAGGAGGCCGCGTGAGCGAGCCCGATGCCTCCATTCTCGGCCCGGACGCCGCCCATGCCGCCGTGGACCAGACGCTCGCCGCGCACCGCAGGTTTCTGTATCTCTGCGGCTGCCTGCTCATCATGACCCTGGCCTGGTCTGCCCTGACCAGCCTGGACATTGTCAGCGAGGCCGGGGGCGAGGTCATTCCGCGCACCAAGGTCAAGAAGATCCAGCACCTGGAGGGCGGCATCGTCCGCGAGATCCTGGTGCACGAGGGCGACCAGGTGAAGCAGGACCAGCCCCTGGTGGTCCTGGACGCCGCCGCGGCCGATGCCAACACCGAGGAACTGGACGTGCGCCTGATCTCCCTCCAGATCGAGGCCCTGCGCCTGGAGGCCGAATCCCAGGGCCTGGCCGAGCCCAAGTTCACCCCGGATCTGGAGCAGAAGCACAAGGACCTCGTGGATCAGGCCCGCAATCTGTTCTCTGCCCGCCAGAAGCGCGTCAAGACCGACATCTCCTCCCAGGCCGAGCGGGTGCGCCAGCGCGAGCAGGACATCCAGGAGACCGGCGCCCGGCTGGAGAACCTGCGGCGCAACCTGCCGCTGGTGCAGCGCCAGGTGCAGCGCAGCGAAGAACTGTACCGCGAGCGCCTGGTCAAGGAGGACGACCTCATCGCCCGGCGCAAGGAAGAGAACAACACAAAGAGCGCCATCCAGGAGAACGCCGCTGCGTACTCGCGCGGTGTGGCCGCCCTGGCCGCGGCCAAGGAGGAGCTCACGCGTACCCAGAACACCTTCAACGAGGACGTGGAGACGGAACTTAAGAAGGTGCAGCGCGAGCTCATGGAGCTGACCCAGCGCATGCGCCGGCTGCGCGACAGCCAGAACAGGACCACCCTGCGCGCGCCCGAGGCGGGCGTGGTCAAGAGCATCAACGTGGTCAGCGAGGGCGAGGTGATCCAGCCGGGCATGACCGTGGCCGAGGTCGTTCCCGCCGGGGACAAGCTGGTCATCGAGGCGCACCTGCCCATCCAGGACATCGGCTACGTCAGGCCCGGGCAGCACGCCGTGGTCAAGCTGGCCTCGCGCGACGCCCGGCGCTTCGGCAACATCGAGGGCAAAGTGCTGCGCGTGAGCCCCGACGCCGTGACCCAGACCTCGCCCGGCGGGGTGAACACCTTCTACAAGGTGCTCGTGGAGACCGAACAGGACCATTTTTCGCGCAAGTCCAACCGCTACGACCTCTTCCCTGGCATGCGCGTCGTCGTCGGCATCCACATCGGCGAGCGTTCGGTGCTGGGCTACTTCCTCGATCCCTTCATCGACGCCATGAGCGGTTCCATGCGCGAGCGCTAGGCCTCGCCTGGCACAAGCGCAAAAGCCCCCTTGCGGGGGCCATTGGGAGCATCTTTGGACCGGGCCGTGGTCAGGTGGAGTGGTTCAGGAACACGCCGGTCATCTTTTTGATGTCCGCCGAGAGCTTGATCAGTTCGTCCTGCGGAATCTTGCGCAGGACCTTGTCGCTCTTCTGGTCCACTATCTCCACCTGCACGCCGTCCTGGGTGTTGTTCAGCAGCCTGATCTTGAGGGCCGTGCTGCTTTGTCCAAGCTGCTTGGAGAGCTTCTCGGCCGTATCCAGGGCAAGCGTCCTGTCGGCGGCGGCGGCCACGGCCTTCG
>JANXYI010000191.1 GCA_025350085.1 Deltaproteobacteria bacterium | reverse complement strand
GGCCCGGCCAGGCAGCCGCGCCCGGCCTCGTCGATACCGGCAAAGGGCTCGGCAAAGGGTCCAGCAGCAGAACCGCCCAGCGCGCCGGGCAGGCCGGGGTCGAGATGTTTGGCGGGGCGCTTGGTCATGGTCTCTCAAATCTACACGGCGCGCTGGTCGGACGCAACGTCGGAAGCATGGAGGTTTCAATCATGAACGACCCGAAGGGTCCGCCGGAAGCGCCGAGTCCCCGGAAAGGCCCAAGCAGGGCCCGTCCGGGGACGCGAGACAAAGCGGCAGGGCTCGCCCCGCCGGGGAGGTTATTCCCAGGTCTGGCGGGACTTGACGCGGGCGGCCTTGCCGGCCAGCTTGCGCAGGTAGAAGATGCGCGAACGGCGCACCTTGCCCTGGGACAGGACCTCAACGCGGTCGATACCCGGGGTGTGCAGGGGGAAGATGCGCTCCACGCCCACGCCGTCGGAGACTTTCCGCACGGTGAAGGTGGCGTCGGTGGTGCCGCGGTTCACGCAGAGCACCACGCCCTGGAAGACCTGGATGCGCTCCTTGTCGCCCTCGATGATGCGCGTGTGCACCTTGACGGTGTCGCCGGCGCGGAAGCTCGGCAGGTCCATGCGCAGGTGTTCGCTTTCGATTTTCTGGATCATGTTCATATCTCGACTCCTTTCTGGAACAATCGGTTCGTTTCGTCGTCCTACCAGGTTTCGCCCAGCAGCCTGTCCACCAGGATGGCGGCGGCGCTGCGCACCGGCAGGTGGTTGTACGCGGCCAGCCCGCGCACGGGTGCGAGCACCGCATCGGCCCGGGTGAGGACCTCCGGGGCCAGCCCGTGCCCGGTGCCGAGCACCAGGAGCACCGGCCCCTCGTCAAGCCACCGGCGCACTGCCGCCGGAGGCACAAAGGCCAGGGGCCGCTGTTTGCGTCCGCGCGCCGGGCGGAAATGCGTCCGCGCCGAGGTGGCCACGACCCTGGGGGCCTGCCCGGCGCTCTCAGTCACCTGGCCAATGGCCTCATCCAGGCTTGCGGCCATGCGCCCGAGGCGCAGGGCGCTGGCCCGGTCCGGGTTGGCCCGGCCGCTGGCGCCCTCGGTCCAGTGCGCCAGCAGGCGCTCCCCAAGTTCCCGCTGATCGGCCAGGGGGGTGACGAAACACACCCCCGCCAGTTCATAGGTGCGGGAAACGCGGCACATATCGTGTATGTCGAGGTTTGTCAAAGAAACGGTGGCTGGTTTCCCCACTTTGTCGAGCACCGGATGGTGCAAAAGGCAGAGGGTCAGCCCGCGGCCCAGGCTGGCCGGGCGCTTTTGCGCGCGCAAAAAATCCAGGTCCGCGCCGGTCAAGTTCGCGGTCTGCAGGAGTTCCGGGCGGCGCTCAAGCGTGCGCTTGAGGGACTGTTCGCGCCGCCACAGGGCGACCTTGGCGTGGGACCCGCCGCGCAGGACCTCGGGCACTTCAAGGCCCTGATAGGCCTCGGGCCGGGTGTAGTGCGGGTATTCCAGCAGCCCGGCGGAGAAGCTTTCCTCGTCGCCGGATTCACCCTTGCCCATGAACCCGGGAAGCAGCCGGCCCACGGCCTCCAGCAGGCACAGGGCCGCGGCCTCGCCGCCGTTCAGCACAAAGTCGCCCACGCTGACCGGGGTCAGGCCCTCGCTCTCCAGGAGCCGCTCGTCGATGCCCTCGTAGCGGCCGCAGACAATGGTCAGGGCGGGCTCCTTCGCCAGCTCGCGCGCCAGTTCCTGGGTGAGCGGCGCGCCCGAGGGGGTGAGCACGAGCTTGCGGCCGGGCTCACGGATGCTTGCGAGCGCGGCAGAGAGCGGCCCGGGCATCATGACCATGCCTGGGCCCCCACCATAGGGCCGGTCGTCCACCGGCCGGTGGCGGCCCTCGGCGAAGTCGCGCGGGTTCACCAGGCTCACCGCGACCACGCCCGCCTCCCTGGCCTTGCCCAGCTGGGCGCAGGCAAGGGGGCTCGCGAAGAATTCCGGGAACAGCGTCAGGATGGTAAAGCGCACAGGCGGGACTCCGGGGTCTCTGGGGGCGAAAAAGGTTATTCGGGTTTGTCCAGGTAGAGTTCAATGAGCCCTGGCGGCGGAGCGATGCGGATCTCCTGGCGCTGTGCGTCCAGACCCAGGATGAACTCCGGCACGGCCGGGAACAGGATCTCCTCGCCGCCTTTGCCCCGGATGACCCAGGTCAGCTGGCCCGGGGTGTCCAGGATGGCCTCGAACACGCCGACAGGGCTGCCGTCGGCCAGCAGCACCCGCGAGCCCAGGAGCCGGAACAGGTATTCCTCGCCCGCGTCCGGGGGCGGCAGGTCGGCCTCGGCCACGAACACCTCGGCCCCGCGCAGCAGGTCGGCCGCGGTGCGGTCCGGCACGCCCGTCAGGGTCACGAGCATGCGCCCGGTGTGCTCGCGGCTGGCGGCCACCCCAAAAGCCTTGGGCCTGCCGGGGCTGCCTTTCGGGCTGGGCACAGCCAGGAACAGCGTCCGCCCAGGCGCGAAAAGCAGCGGGGAGCCCGCATGGATGTCCATGCAAAGCTCCCCACGGATGCCGTGCGGCTTGGCCACGCGGGCCACGGCCACCAGGCCGTGCGCGGCAGGCTTAGGCGCGCCGGGCATGGCCCTTATTCGATGATCTCAAGCACGGCGCGCCGCTTGACCTTGGCCGAGGCCGCGCCCAAGAGGGTGCGCATGGCCCGCGCCGTGCGGCCCTGCTTGCCGATGACCTTGCCCAGGTCCTCTTTGGCGACCTTGAGCTCCAGCACGGCGGTCTGCTCGCCCTCGATCTCCGTGACCTTCACCTCGTCCGGGTTGTCCACGAGCGATCTAGCGATGTACTCGATCATGTCTCTGAGCATGTCGGGCCCCCCTGTCTGGATGTGCGCGGGAGAACGTGCCGTGAACAGGACCCCTGCCGCAAAAGCTCAAGCCGAAAACAGGTGCGCTAGGCGGCCTGCTTGCCCACGAGCGAACGGACGGTGTCGCTGGGCGTGGCGCCCAGGCCGATCCACTTGTCGTAGGCTTCCTTGTTGATGACGACCTCGGCGGGCGCGGTCATGGGGTTGTAGTGCCCCAGGAATTCAAGCGGACGGCCGTCCAACGCGGGGTCGAACGGCCGAAGGGCTAC
>JANXYI010000190.1 GCA_025350085.1 Deltaproteobacteria bacterium | reverse complement strand
AGCCCGGCCAGGTCAGCGAGCCCGTGCGCACCCAGTTCGGCTGGCACCTGATCCGGCTCGAGGGCACCCGCCCGGCGGGCAAGGTGGCCTTCGAGGAGGTCGCGGGTGAGATCAGAAGGCGCGTGGCCGAGGAAAAGGCCTCGGAAAAGATCAACGAGATCCTGGACCAGAGCATGGACCAGATCGCGGCCGGGGTGAAGCTGGCCAAGATCGCCCAGGGCCTGGGCCTCACCGTGAAGAAGAGCGAGATGATGGACGAGCAGGAGGTCCAGAAGCTCTTCGGGCTCAAGCCCGAGGCCGTGGGCACCCTGTTCGCCCTGGCTCCGGGCACCGGGGCCAAGACCCCGCTGGCCATGGAGCCCGCGCGCGGCTACCTCCTGGCCGAGAAGATTGAGGGCACGCCCGAGGCCCCTCTGCCGCTGGACAAGGTCCGCGACAAGGTCAACGCCGAGGTCAAGGCCCAGGAGGCGCGCAAGCTGGCCCTGGACAAGGCCAGGGCGGTGCTGGCGGGCCTGCAGAACCCCGGGACCCAGGCCCAGACCCTGGCCTCGGTCAAGGCCCAGTTCAAGACCACCCCGCCGCTGGACCGCCAGGCCGCCGTGGCCCAGACCGGCGGCAATCCGCAACTGCTCATGGACATCTTTGCCGCGGGCGACAAGAACTGGCTGAACAAGCCCTACGAGATCCCGGCCGGGGTGGCCCTGGCCCGCCTGGCCGAACGCCTCCCCGCGCCCGAGGACGCCTGGGCCAAGGAGAAGCGCGCCTGGATCGCCCAGGGCGCCCAGGCCTTCAGCCAGGAGCTGTTCAATGCGCTTCTGACCAACCTGCGCAGCAGCGTCAAGGTCGAGATCGTGCGCCAGGACCTGCTGAACTAGCCGCGCCCCAACGCAAATCCAAGGGGGGGGAAGCCGTCAGGCCTCCCCCCCTTTTTTTGGGCGGTGCGCAGGGACCGCCCCACATGACTGCGCCGGACTTCCCGGACGCCCAAGCCCGCACCTTGCTCGCACCCCGCGAAGCCGGGATCAGGCAGACCTCGCCTGGCTGGCGACCGCCAGCCCCGGCCGTAGCGCAAGGGTCCGGTGGTGCAACGCGTTGTGGCGGGCTGTGCGGGAGCAACAACAGCCCGGCCGCCAGGCCCGGCTGCGGGAATGTCTGCGGCCAAAAGAAAAGGGGAGGCCGAAGCCTCCCCGAGTATTGTTGCTGTAAGCCGACGGCCCTAGGTCGCCTTGAGCTCGCCGATGATCTGGCGCAGCTGCGCGGCCATGCGCGCCACCTCGCCGATGGCCAGCACCGACTGGCCCATGCCCTCGGCGGTCTCCGCGGCCACGCGGTTGACCTCCTCGATGGCCGAGCTGATCTTCTCGGACACCCCGGACTGCTCGTCGGCCGCATTGGCGATGACCTTGACCATGTCGGCGTTGGTCTTGGCGATGACCACGATCTCGTCGAGCGCCCGGGCCGACTCGTCGGAGTGGCTGGTGGCCTCGCCGATGGCCAGGGCGGCCTTGTCCATGCTCTCGATGTTCTTGCGGCTGGAGTCCTGGATGGCGCGGATGTTCTCGCCCACTTCCTTGGTCGCGCCCATGGTCTTTTCCGCGAGCTTGCGCACCTCGTCGGCCACCACGGCGAACCCGCGCCCGGCGTCGCCCGCGCGCGCGGCCTCGATGGCGGCATTGAGCGCCAAGAGGTTGGTCTGGTCGGCGATGTCGTTGATGACGTTCATGACCTGGCCGATGGCCTCGGCCTGCTTGCCCAGCTGCTGCATGTTCTCCTTGAGCTGCACGGAGATGCTGTTCACATGCCCGATGGCCTTCTGAGAACGGCGCACCACCTCGGCCCCGCCCGCGGCCTTGGCCTGGGCAGTGTCCGAGGACCCGGCCACGTCTCCGGCCTGGCGCGCCACGGAGATCACCGAGGCGTTCATCTGCTCCATGGCCGTGGCGGTCTCGCCCACGCGGTCGCGCTGCAGATCCATGCCGCGGCTCATGACCTCCACCTGGGCCGAGAGCTCCTCGGAGGAGGAGGTGATGCGCTCCACGATCTCCTCCAGCTTGCCCGCGGCGTCGAGCATGCCCTCGCGCTTGGCCGATTCGGCCTGGAGCTTGGCCTCCAGGGCCTCCTGGGTGGCCCGCTCGGCCTCCAGGGCCTTCAGGTCGGCCTGGGTGCAGCTGGTCTCGGCCTCCTGGATCTTGGCCTTGAGATTCTTGGCCATGAGGCGCAGGGACTCGGCCAGGGTGTGCGTCTCGTCGTTGGATTTCACCACCAGCTCGTCGTCCAGGTTGCCCTGGGCCACGTGGTTGGCAAAGTCGATGGTCTGCAGGATGGGCCGCACCAGGGCCTTGGAAAAGATGTAGCCGGCGATGAGCATGAGCAGGCCCACCAGCACGGTGGACGCCAGGGTGGTCAGGTTGGTCTCGGAGAGTACGCGCTCGATGAACTCGCGGTTCTGGCCGATGAAGAACATGCCCGCCACCTGGTTGTTGGCGTCGATGATGGGCCAGTAGGCGGTGTTGTAGGCCTTGCCCAGGATGACGTTGTACCCGACGAAGCGCTGGCCCTTCTGGAGCACGCTCTCCAGCACCTTGGGGTTGTCCATCTTGGTGCCGATGGCGCGCTTGCCTTCCTTCATGATGGTGGTGGAGATGCGCGTGTCGCCCTGGAAAATGGTGCACTCCAGGCTCAGGTTCTTCTTGATCTGGTCCACGAAGCGGTCACTGGACAGGGTGAAGCCCGGGGTGATGCAGCCGACGACCTCGTCGCCCTTCTTGACGGGGTAGCCTGCGCGCAGGGAGAACTTGACCACCGTGCCCGTTTCCACGGCCACGCTGACCTCGCCCTTGAGGGCCTTCTGCACGTTGATCTGGTTGGCCACGCTGTCGCCGGCCTTGTCCGAGTGCCCGCGCGCGACGCACTTGCCCGAGGCGTCGGAGATGGTGATGGACTCGATCCCGGTCTCGGCCATGACCTTCTTGGCATAGGCCTGTAGCCAGGGGGTGTCTCCGTCGACGATCTTGCTGGCCACCTGGGGGTTGGTGGCCATGAGGAAGCCGCTGGCGATGAGGGACTTCTTCTGCTCCTCGAATTCCGCAGCCACCAGGTCGGCGCGGATGCCGACCTCCTTGATGTTCTGCTCGTCCAGGGTGTTGTTCAGGAAATAGCGGCTGGAGAGGTAGTTGCCCCCGCCCACCAGCATCACGGCAACGAAGAGCAGACCGATTATTTTCTTTAGCAAAGTCAGCCGCATGATATCCCTCCTGGCAAGAGATCGAGCAATGCCGTGAACAAGCCCTACACAATTGCACCCGTTAGTGCAAAAATTCACATTATTTCGGGAAGATCGGCCTCTTCGCGCGCCTGCTCCCCCCAAAACTTTTTGTCTTATCGGCTTTATTACACCAAAACCTAAGGAAAAGAAACAAAAATCCCTTCCTCTTGCTTGACAGCCAGGCCTCCGGCAATCCATTGCAGATCAAATAATTGCGCCGTGAAACCGGAGAAACCATGGATACGGAACTCGTCCTGTTCATCCCCGCTGCCCAGACCGCGGCCCTCTACCCCTTTCTGGAGCAGGCGGCCGAGGGCCGCGCCGAGCTTTTGCGCGACAAACCCGTGCCCTGCCTGCCCCTTGCGGCCCTGCGCTGCCTGTCCATCTCCATGCACGGCTCGCATGAGCACGTGCGCCTGCCCCTGGTCTATCCCTTCGTGCGCACGGACTCGTTCAATTTCGAGCCCCCGGAGCGCGCGGCGCACGAACTCGCAGGCCCGGACTGGCTGGTGCTCGGCGGCAACGGGGAGGACCTGTTGGCCTTCGTGGCCGAGGCGCTCACGGCCAGGCTCAAGGACGGCGGGCAGCCGACCCTGCGCGTGGTGCCCTACGCCAGCCTAAGCGGCCCCCTGCCCCAGGAGGCCCGGCCCGAGGATACGCCCTTCCTGTTCCGCAAGAGCGGGAAGAACTTCAACCAGCCCACCTGGGCCAAGTGCGTGGACCAGCTGCTGACCCTGCCCGAGGAGCGCTGGCCTGAGGTCGGCATCTCCAACACCGCGGACCTGGTGCATGTCTTTGACGAGGCCCTGGCCCGGCTGGCGCCCAAAAAGCCCCGGCTGATCCTCGATCTGGGCTGCGGCCTGGGGCAGATCGCCCGGACCCTGGCCCAGCGCTTTCCAGGCGCCCTGGTGGTGGGCGTGGACGCAAGCAGCGAGGCCATTGCCGTGGCCCGGCAGGCCTTTCAGCTGCCGAACCTGCGCTATGGGGTGGTGGACTTCTCCCGGCCGCTGGACTTCGCGAAAGGCAGCGTGGACCTCATCGTGTCCACCAACGCCTTGCCCTACGCCCAGGACCAGCTGGGCTCGGCGCGCGAGCTCTTTGGCCTCTTGTCCCCGCAGGGGCTCTTGCTCAACCACTGCCGGGCCGAGGAGTCGCACCTGTTCTGGGACTTCCCCAAGAGCCTGGCCCTGCCCAGCAACACCCAGATCTTCCTGTCCGACTGGGTCAGCGCGGCCAGGGAATCCGGCCGGAACACCGAGGTCCTGAGCGTGCCCCTGGGCATGGCGGCCCTGTACTTCCTGCCCAACCAGGCCCGGCCCTTTTCCGAGCCGCTGAACGCCTTTGCCGACACCCGCCGCCATGACGGCCCAGGAGCCTATGCGCCCTGGGTCTCCCACGTGCTCCTGGCCCACAGCGCGCAGGCCCGGCCCGCAGCGGAGGCCGCCCTGCCCCTGGCGTCGAACCACCTGGCGCGCCTCGGCCCGGTGCTGGGCGCCGTGGTTGCGGCCCCGCGCGAGATCCAGGAGGCGGCCATCCTGGCCTGGATCTGCAACGCCAGGATGCTCGGCCTGCTGCCGGAGGCTTTGGAGTTCTTCGAGGCCGTGCTGCCGGACAGCGCGCCGGTGCTCCGGCCCGTGCTCGGGGCCAGCCTCGCGGCCGGGGACTAAAGGGTACGGGAGAGGCCGGACCTGACTCCAGCGCCTGGGGGCCGGGGGATGCGGGCCTGCGGGGCGGCTACTCGTCCTGGTCCTTGCCCGGGATGTGGATGTTGTACTTCTTGATCTTGTAGTGGATGGCCCGCCGGCTGATGCCCAGCAGGTCCGCGGCGGTCTTCTTGACCCAGGCCGTGCGCTCGAGCGCGCGCAGGATGGCCTGGTGCTCGTTGTCCTCCAGCGAGAGCGAGTCGGCATTCGCGGCCTGCACGGACGCCTGGACGGACATCGGCGCGGACGCCTGTGCGGACATTGGCGCAGCAGCGGATTCCGTCTGGGCCTGGCTCTGCTCCAGTTGGATGTCCCCGGGCTCCAGCACCTGTCCCCGGCAGAAGACCACCCCGCTCTCCAGCGCGTGCTTCAGCTCGCGCACGTTGCCCGGCCAGTTGTGGGCCATGAGCACGCGCAGGGTCTCGGCCGAG
>JANXYI010000186.1 GCA_025350085.1 Deltaproteobacteria bacterium | reverse complement strand
CCCGATGACCGGCAGGCCGGGATAGGCGGCGGCCAGGCCGGGCAGGGCCACGGACGAGGCGGTGTTGCAGGCCACCACGAGCAGCTTCACGCCGAGGTCCACCAGCACGCGGGTGGTCTGGAGCGCGTAGCGGGCAACGGTGGCCCCGCTCTTGGTGCCGTAGGGCAGCCGGGCGGTGTCGCCGAGATACAAAAAGTCCTCGGCCGGCAGGGCGCGCCGGAGCGCACGCAGGACGGTGAGGCCGCCCACGCCGGAGTCGAAGACGCCTATTGGGAGAGATGCGGTGTCGGTGCTCATGTGGGGGGAGTTGTGCACCGGGGCGGCGCGGGAGTCAACGGGGGGCACACTCCGCTTGCACCAAACCCAAGCCCGGGATATCGTACGCCCTATCTCGGAGGAAATATGAAAAAATATTTGTTGTCCCTGGCGTTGTCTCTTCTGGTCTTTGCGCCCCCGATAAACCACGCGGACAACGCACAAGCCCTCATGCTCGGCCGGGTCGACGGCCACACGGTGTATTTCAACGCAGAGCAAGCTTACGTCGTGGACAGCTCCTTCGAGTATATTGGTTCATATACAAGCCAGTTAAGCACGAAAGCTCTGGACCAATTGAAGCAAGGTTCCAAGACGCTCGTCCACGAAGTGTTTGGAAAACGCCACAATGACACAAATGAGCTTGTCATGATATTCATTGCGCAATGGCAAAAATTTCCGGATAGATGGCGAGTTAGCGAACCGGGTCCGATTCGCGAAAAGATGTATGACTTCATGCCGACGAGATTTACTGGTCTGGCCGATTTCTTGAAGTCCAAAGGCTATACATATTCAACAAACTTCTACGGCGGACTGTTGATCGGAAACGGCTACCTAGACACGTACACCAAGTACTTCTTTGCTGTTGCCAATACAATCATACCAGAAATATCAGGAAAGGCCGACTACGTGAGGGCAGTGTTCAACGAAAACATCAAGCTGGCACATTAGGAGGCAGGCAATGAACAAAGTCCTAGCCGTTGCAACAATCGCCACCCTGCTGGCCGGGTGCGCCAATGCGCAGCACCCGAATATAGTTTACACCTCAAATTCCACGGAAGTAATCACGACGAACGACAAGGGAAGCTATGTTGCGCTGGCGTTTTCAAGGGCTGGGAACAAAGTCTACCTTGGCAGAAGTTACAAATCAAAAGACGAGGCTATGGTAGCCGCTATCTCAAGATGCCCTTACTCTGATTGTAACACATTTTATGTTACAAATCATGATGGGTGCGTATCATTTGCTCTCAATAACGACTCATACCGTAGGTGGGGCAAGGGTGAAGGGAAGACCCCTGAACAGGCCACTGCTGTTGCCGTAAAGTATTGCAACGCACCACTCTTCAACGAGAACTGTTACCCTGTCACGGTCTTGTGCCCGGAATACTAGATCTGTCCGTAACGACTGAAACTCCGGGCAGCATCACCCCTCCAGCATCCTCCTCACCTCGCCCTCATCCTCCACCACCTCGAACGCCGCCCTTAGCTCCTCCGGCACCTTGGCCGGCCGCCCGCTGGCCAGGTCCACAAAGACCCACAGGGTCTCGGCCTCGGCCAGAACTTTTTTGTCCGCCGCGCGCCAGAAGAGGTAACGCCGGGGCGAGGAACGCTGGCTGAAGCCGGAAATCCAGGTGCAAACAGTAATGGTCTCGCCCAGGAACGCCGGGCGCTTGTAGGTGATGGCGTGCGAGCGCACCACCCAGCCCAGGCCCGCGTCCGCATAGCGCTGCATGGGCCAGCCCTGGGCCGTCGTATGCGCCACGGCCGCGTCCTGCATCCACTGGAGGTAGCGCAGGTTGTTCACGTGGCCCTGGCTGTCGATGTCGGCCTGGGTCACAATGATTTCGCGGGTGAAGATGCGCGGCATGCCGTGCTCAGCGCCGCAGGGCGAAATCCCTGAGGATGGCGTCCACACGTTCGGCCAGCTCCGCCGCAACGGTCTCAGCCTCGTCCGTGGTCATGGCGGTGATGCCGGCGCACAGGTCCTCGACCTGGGTCTCGGGAATGCCTGCGGACTTCTCGATCATGAACGCGTCGATCTCGCCTTCAGCCAAAAAACGGCCGCAGCCGCCCACCACGCCGACCATCTGGCCGTCGACCATGACCGGCACGCAGATCTTGAGCAGCCCGGCGTCGCACTCGGCCACCACGGACGCGCTCGTGGTCCTCGCCTCGGCAGCCATGGCTTGGTGCGCCACGGAGCAGATGGCCGAAACCCCCTGGGGCACGGCCTTGATGGCCGGGCACAGGCGGTTGCTCCAGGTGGTGTGCCCGGTGAAGGTGAAGCCCTTGTCGTCGTAGACCCGGGCGTTCAGCCCGTAGCGCTCGAAGATCTCCTGCTCCAGGGCCTGCCAGGCCTCCTTGGGCTGGATGTCAGTCATCTGCATGGTCGCTTCTCCTTATTGATTTGCGTCAAGGCAGTCGCCGGAAATTTCTGGCATACCCGGGCCGGGCCGTCAAATCACAGCCCTGGTCGCAGCCCCGGCGGCCGCCCCGGCGACAGTTCCGGCACTCCAGCACGTACCACACCAACACCCTTGGGGATATTTTTTTTCGGAATGTGGAGCGTTCCGGTTGACATTAAAACAGGAAAGATTACTATTTGAGTCAGACAACAAGGAGGAGCTATGGGCAGTCTTCGCGAGTACCGTGACCTGGAGATCGACTGGAGCATGACCCCCTGGGACGCCGTGACCCTGTACCTTGAGTGGGGCAACAACTCCTGGCACGCGCAGCACCAGCCCGTGCGCTCCAAGGCCGACTACAGCAATTATTTCGTGATCTACACCTGGGACAAGGCGCCCCGGGCCATTCTGGTACGGCGCAACTCCGAGGAGGCCCTTGAACTGGCCCAGCTCGACCTGCCCGAGGCCATGGGCCGGAAGTTCCTGGACTCCGTGGGCCACCTGAAGGGCGTGTACCCGCCGACCGACGAGGTCCGCCAGTGGCTGGAGACCCAGCTGCACGCCCAGAACTAGGCCCGCCCGAAGTAGACCAAGGCGAACAGCCTCTCACCGATCAGCTTCCTCCTCCCTCCTCCGGGGCCGGGCAACCGGCCCCCTTCTTTTGCCCACCGTAGTGATTGCCAGCCCGGCCAATGGCGGGATACACAGTCGGAAAATCCCAGCCTGGAGCCGCCATGACCCGACGCCTGATTCTCTGTTCCGCCCTGGCCCTGTGCCTCTTGTCCGCAGGGCTGCCGGGCTGCGCGCGCCTGCCCAGGTACCTCGGCGGTTCCGGCGACGTGACCCTGGTGCTCGACGGCGACCAGATCCACGAGACCTCCCTGCCCAAGGGCCGCACCCTGACCCTCGACCTGCGCGACCCGGGGGCCAAGGGCTACGTCTTTGCCGGAACGTCCTTCAATCCGGCCCTGCTGCGCCTGGACGGCATCGAGCCCCAGGCCGGGGGCCGTGTGCGCTACAAGTTCACGGCCACGGACGCGGGCCAGACAGACATCCAGATCAAGATCAAGAAGAACGAGCCGGGCTACCTGCATGAGGTGTTCAAGCGCGTGAACGTGACCATCGAATAGCCCCGGACCAGCCGAAGGGCCCAAAGGCGCGCGGCCCGGCAGGAGAC
>JANXYI010000174.1 GCA_025350085.1 Deltaproteobacteria bacterium | reverse complement strand
CCGTGGCCGTGATCTCCCCGCGCGTTGGCCTGGCCGTGCGATAGCCCTCGGCCTGCCTGTTGCCCTGCCCAAAGAGGTATGCCCCGCCCGCCAGGGCCAGGACGAGCAGGGCCAGCATGGCGAGCTTGAAGGGTCTGCTGGTGAGGAAACTAGGCATGGGCATGAGGCGCGCTCCTCAGGGTCGTCCGGGGCAATGAAGGCGTCCAGCCCGGTGAGTGTACCGGCGCTGGGGGGCGCATTGTTGAAAGCTATGCCCGTCGTTCTGTTCCGTCAATGCCATGATGGCAGTACGGTGCCTTTGCCATAGCCAGAATCATGCCAAAGGGAAAGCGGCAGAAATGCCCGTTTTCTGGGTGGTTGCGCCTGTTTCTGTGCGGGTTGTTGCACATATTGGTGCAGGTTTTTGCCTGACCGGGCTTGACATATATTTACTGTGTTTCTATTGAATGTAATATGAATAACATTTGGCTCGTCTTCTCCTCCTCCCTGACCGCGCGGCAGCAGGCCCTGCGGGTCAAGGTCTGGCGCAGGCTCGCCGCCATCGGCGCGGTGCCTCTCAAGAACGCCCTGTGGCTGCTGCCCGGCCGCGAGGACTGCCGCGAGCACCTCGGCTGGCTGGCCCAGGAAGTGGAGGCTGGCGGGGGCGAGGCTGTGGTGCTGACCTGCTCAGACCTGGGAGGTCTGGCCGAGGAGGAGGCGCGCGGCCTGTTCCGCAGCGCCCGCGACGCCGACTACGCCGGACTGGAGCAGGATGCCGTGGCCCATTCGTCCCGGCTGGCCGCCGTGTCCGTAGGCGAGCCCCGGGACGAAGCCCTGCGCCGCGAGACGCGGGCCTTCCTGAAGCGTGCCGAACGCCGCCTGGCCGCCCTGCGTGAGATCGACTTCTTCCCCTCGGGCCGGGGCGAGGTGACCCGCCTGGCCCTGGATGCCCTGGGTGAAATGCTGTCCGGGGGCATGGCGGAGGCCGAGGGCGTGTGCCGGACCGAGGACTTTCAGGGCCGCACCTGGGCCACGCGCGAGCATCCGTACATCGACCGCCTGGCCTCCTTCTGGCTCGTCACCCGGCGCATCGACGCGGACGCTGCCATCCGCTTCCTGACCCCAAACGAGCCCCTGCCGCGCGCGGCGGGCGTGGTCTCCTTCGACCTGCCCGGCGCGGAGTTCACCCACAGGGGGGATCTCGTGACCTTCGAGGTGCTGGCCCGGGACTTCGGCCTGCGCGACGCGGCCGTGCGCCGGCTCACCGGCATCGTCAAGGCCATCGACCTGGCCGACGACAGCGGCGAGGAGGGCGGCCTGCCTGCCGAGGCCCGGGCCGTGAAGGACGTGCTCGACGGCCTGGTGGTGATTTCGAAGAGTGACGCGGAACTGCTCGAACGGGCGCTGGTGCTCTTCGACGCCCTGGCCGCGACCTACACCAACGAAAGGAGCAGGACATGAAGGATGTAAGTCTCCACGTGGCCGGACTCATGGCCGCAGCCGCCCGCACCGCGCCCAAGGCCGGGGGCAAGGATTTCCTGGAGATCGTGGTGGTGCATGAAGAGGCCGACCTCGCGGCCATTGCCGGAAAGATGCGCGAGCACGCGCCGGAGAGCAGCAACGAGGCCTTCTGGCTGCGCGATGCGGAAAACATCGAGCAGGCCCACGCCGTGGTGCTCGTGGGGCTGGCCAAGGCCGTCACTGCGGGCTACGACTGCGGGGCCTGCGGTTTCCCCAGCTGCAAGGAGTTCCTGGCCAGTCGCACGCTCAGCGACAAGCCCCTGGGCTATACCGGGCCGCACTGCGCCTTGCGCATGATGGACATCGGCGTGGCGCTCAGCTCCGCGGCCAAGACCGCCAGCCTGCTCAATGTCGACTGCCGGGTGCAGCAGCGCGTGGGCGCGGCGGCGCGCGCCCTGGGCCTCATCCAGGCCGAGGTGGCCCTGGGCATTCCGCTCGGCGTGTACGGCAAGAGCCCGTTCTTTGACCGCAAGGCCCCGGCCGCTCCGGGTCACTAGGACGCCTCAAAATGGAAGCGAGGACAGCATGAAGCCCCTTTCCGCCCTGGCCGGCCTGAACACCGTCGGCTTCCTGGCCCGGTTCTCCTACGCGCTCGCCCGCAACCCGGTGCTGCCGCTCTTCGCCCTGCTCCTGGGTGCCGGGCCCGAGGGCGTGGGCCTGGTGGTGGGCATCTCCACGGTCACGGGCATCCTGTTCAAGATGCCCGCCGGGGCCGCGAGCGATGTCATCGGCCGCAAGCGCACCATGCTGGCCGGGCTCTTCGTGTTCGGCCTCCTGCCCTTTGCCTACCTGTTCATCGCCAGCTACCAGGCCCTGGTGGCTGTGCGCTTCGCCCACGGGCTGGCCACGGCCATTTATGGTCCCGTGGCCATGGCCGTGGTGGCGGAGATGGCCGGGGAGCGCCGGGGCGAGATGCTCTCCTGGTTCTCCTCGGTGATGATCGTCGGCACCCTGCTCGGCGCGCCCATAGGCGGCTTCATGCTGCACCACGCGCCAAACGCCCCGGCTCCCGGACTCTGGGAGTATCATCTGGTGTTCCTGATGAGCGGCGCGGCGGGAATGGCCGCACTGCTGCTCGGCCTGTGGCTTCTGCGCGGACCCGAGGCGCAGGTCTCGGCCGGGTTGCCCCCAGGGGCCAGCCTGACTGCGCGCTTGGCCATCTTCCGCCAGGGCCTGCGCGAGGTGCTGGCCGACCGGCGTGTGCTGTTGACCTCGGCCATGGAGGGTGTGCAGAACCTGGGCATGGGCGCGCTCGAGGCCTTCCTGCCCATCTACGCCGTGACGCGCGCGGGCCTGAACGAGCTCCAGGCCGGGCTGCTCTGGGCCGTGCAGATCGTGGTGACCATGCTCGCCAAGCCCGTGCTGGGCCGCCTGGGCGATGCCCACGGCCGCAAGGCACCCATTGCCGTGGGCCTGTTTCTTTGCGCTGCTGGACTGGCGGCCATGCCCTGGCTCACGGGCTTTTTGGCGCTTTCCGGGGCCGGGCTGGTCTTCGGCCTGGGCGAGGCGCTGGTCACCTCGTCCTCGGCGGCGCTGGTGGCGGACATGTGCCGCAAGCGCCACTATGGCGCGGCCATGGGCACCTTTGGAACCATTTTCGACGTTGGACACGCCGCTGGTCCCATTCTGGGCGGATTGCTTGTGGCTGCTTTGGACTTCCGGCTGGCCTTTGCAGTGCTGGCCGTGATACTGCTTGTGGCCATCCCGGTGTTCCTGGCCGGGGTGGACCTGGAGAGCAGCCCGAACGGGATCAGCATCGGGAACGAGAACAGCTAGGAGCGTGCCCAGGCGCACAGGGAGAGGACATGACCAAGGAAACGCTGACCCCGGAAGAATTGCGGCAGGAGCTGTCCTCCGCGACCCCGCCCCTGGTCCTCGACGTGCGCAGGCCGGAGGACAGGGCCGCTGGCCCGGAAGGCATCCCCGGTGCGGACTGGCGCGACCCGGCGCTCCTGGAAGACTGGGCGGGCGGGGTTCCGGCCAGGGCCGAGGTGGCGCTCTACTGTGCGCGCGGCGGCTCGGTGAGCCGGGGGGTGCAGGCGGCGCTCGCGCAGCGCGGGGTCAAGGCCCGCTATGTCGAGGGCGGGCTCGCGGCCTTGCTGACCGAACCGGAGAACAGGCCGTAAAGGTCGTGCGCCGCAGATGATGAGAGAAGCTGAAGAGCGGCTGAGCGCACAAGGACCCTATGGACACCCAGGCCCCCACGAGCATCAACGCCCCCACCTTCCGCGAGTTCTTCCGCTACTGGCTGCGCCTGGGGTTCATGAACTTCGGCGGCCCGGCCGGGCAGATCGCCATGATGCACAAGGACATCGTGGAGGTGCGGGGCTGGCTGGAGGAGCGCCTGTTCTGGCGCGCGCTCAACTTCTGCATGCTCCTGCCCGGTCCGGAGGCCTTCCAGCTCGCCGTGTACATCGGCTGGCGCCTTTTCGGCTGTCGGGGCGGGGTCGTGGCCGGTGTCTTCTTCCTGCTGCCCTCTGTTGCGCTGATGCTCTGCCTGAGCTGGCTGGTGGCGGCCCACGGGAATCTGCCCGTGGTGGCGGGGGTGTTCCGGGGCGTCGCCGGGGCCGTGGTGGCCATCGTGGGCTACGCGCTCTGGAGCTTTGCCAGAAGATCGTTGCGCCACAACATCTTCTGGGTTTTTGCCGCGGTTTCCTTCGTGCTGGGGCAGTTCCTGCGCGTGCCGTTTCCGGCCATCGTGCTGCTGGCTGGCCTGGGCGGCCTCGTCCTCGCGCACGTCCGGCCGGAGATCTTCGGCCCTGGCGACGCGCCTCCCCAGACGTGCGGCGCACAGGACGCCCCCCAGGCCTGCAAGCTGCCGCCCTTCACCTACGGGGTCAAGGTCTACGCCGTGTTCCTCGGCATCTGGCTGGCCGTGGCTGTCCCGGTGTTCGTCCTGAGCTCCCCGGACTCGGTGCTTCCGGAAATTCTGATCTTCTACTCGAAGGCCAGCTTTGTGACCTTTGGCGGGGCCTACGCCGTGCTCTCCTATGTGGCCGACGCCGTGGTCAGCAACGGCTGGGTGAGCCGGGAGCAGGTGGTGCTGGGCCTGGGCCTGGCCGAGACCACGCCCGGCCCGCTGATCATGGTCACGCAGTTCGTGGGTTTCCTCTCGGCCTGGAATCACCCCGGCGAGTCGAGTCCCCTCGTGGCGGGTATTTTGGGTGGGCTTGTGACCACCTTTGGCATGTTCCTGCCGAGCTTCCTGTTCGTGTTCTCCCGGGCGCCCTATGTCGAGGTGTTGACGGCCAAGCCGCGCATCGCCGCCGCCCTCACAGGCATCACCGCGGCCGTGGTCGGCGTGGTGCTCAAGCTGGGGATTTTTTTCGGCCTGAGCACCTTCTTTCCGGCCGGGCTGCCCGTGGATTTCTTCGCCATGACCCTGGCGGCGGCCTCGGGCTTCGCGCTGTGGCGCTGGAGCGCCGGGGTGCATGTTCTCGTGGTTGTGTGCGGCGCTGCTGGGGCGGCGTGGAGTTTCTTGTAACCGAGGGCAGGTGCTGCGGTCCGACACGGTGCGCTGGGGGCGCAGTCTGACCGTTGACAGCGCTGAAGCTGAAAAGGGGTTCTGAAGGTGAACGGGAAACCTGTCTTTGCCGAGTTCTTCCGCTACTGGCTGCGCCTGGGGTTCATCAACTTCGGCGGCCCGGCCGGGCAGATCGCCATGATGCACAGGGACCTGGTGGACGCGCGCGGCTGGGTGGAGGAGAAGCTGTTCCAGCGCGCCCTGGGCTTCTGCATGCTCCTGCCCGGGCCCGAGGCCCACGAGCTGGCCGTGTACTTGGGCTGGCGCCTGCACGGCTACCTGGGCGGCAGCGTCGCCGGGCTGTTCTTCCTGCTGCCCTCGGTGGCGCTCATGCTCTTCCTCTCCTGGCTGGCCGTGGCCCACGGCCAGGTGCCGCTCATCGCGGGTCTGTTCCGGGGCATTGCCGGGGCCGTGGTGGCCATCGTGGGCCAGGCCCTGTGGCGCATCGCCAAGCGGTCCCTGCGCCATCCGGTGTTCTACGCCTTTGCCACGGCCAGTTTTATCATGGGCTATGCGCTGAAGCTCAAGTTCCCGGGCATTGTCGTTGCCGCCGGGCTCATGGGCCTGTGGCTGGGCCAGGTGCGGCCGGATATCTTTTGCCCCAAGGGGGTGTGCGAGCCCGAGGACATTGTTGACGCGCCAACCACGCCGCCCCTGCGGCACGTGGCCAAGGTGCTGGCCGTGTTCGCGGCCCTGTGGCTGGCCGTGGCCCTGCCGCTGTCTTTGCTCAGCGAACCGGGCTCGGTGCTGCCGACCATCCTGAACTTCTACTCCAAGGCCGGGTTCGTGACTTTTGGCGGGGCCTATGCCGTGCTGGTCTACGTCTCGGACATGGCCATGCGCCTGGGCTGGGTGGGGCAGGAGCAGCTGGTGCTGGGCCTGGGCCTGGCCGAGACCACGCCCGGTCCGCTGATCATGGTCACGCAGTATGTGGGCTTTGTCACGGCCTGGAACCATCCGGGCACTATGAACCCGCTCACGGCGGGCATCCTGGGCGGGCTAGTGACCACCTTTGGCATGTTCCTGCCGAGTTTTCTGCTGGTGTTCGCGGGTGCGCCATACATCGAGGCCCTGACCGCCAACCCGAGGCTCCAGGCCGCCCTCACCGGCATCACCGCGGCGGTGGTCGGGGTGATCCTGAAGCTCGGCGTGGTCTTTGGCACAGCCACCTTCTGGCCCGCCCGCCTTGGCGGCTCGCCGGACCTCTTTGCCCTGGCCGTGGCCGCGGCCTGCGGAATGGCGCTGTGGCGCTGGAACACCGGGGTGCATATCCTGGTGCTGGCGGCAGGGGCCGTGGGCGCGGCCTGGACCCTGCTCGGCTGACCCTTTTGGGCGGAGTTGTCCAGGCGGGCTTGACGGGCGGACGCGGGGCCTGCATCCTGCGCTTGTCCGATTCACCCAAACGCAAGCAAGGAGGCCGGATGCGCACACTGCGACTGGAGCACAAGACCGCGGAGCTGCTACCCAGGCAGGGCTTCTGGGTCCGGGTCTTCTGGTATTCGCTCTTTGGCAACCTGTTTTTGGGGGTCAGCCTGGCCATCGGCGCCGTGGGCTACCACCTGACCGCCGGTCTGGGCTGGGTGGACGCCTTTCTGAACGCGTCCATGATCCTCACGGGCATGGGGCCGGTGGATCGGCTTGAAACCGACACGGCCAAGATCTTCGCGGCCTGCTACGCCATCTTTTCCGGCGTGTCCTTCCTGACCTTCTGCGGGGTGCTGTTCACGCCCTTCTACCACCGCTTCATGCACCGCTTCCACCTGGACCTGGGCGACAGGCAGCTGTAGGCCGGGCGCGGGCCCAATTCCGTGGACGCGGCCAGGCGGCCCAAATTGCATTCCCCTGGGCCTTGGCGTACTGTGGCGCCTGTTCCGGCCCCCACAAACGCTCACGGGGGCCGCATCGCCAAAAGCGGAGACCCCCATGCGCCCTGTCCTCAGAATTCTCCCCAGAATCCTTGTCCAGTCTTTCTCCATCCTGGCCCTGTCCGCGGTGCTGGCCTTTGGCGTCAACGCCCTGCGGCCCGACGGCCTGCCTCTCGTGCAGGCCGCGCCCAGCGCCGTGCAGCTGCCCCAGAACGGCGGCGAGATCGGCATCAAGGACGCGGCCCTGCTCTTTGTGTCCGGCCGCGCCGTGTTCCTCGACGCCCGCTCCCAGTACGAGTTCGAGCAGGGCCACATCCAGGGCGCGCTCAGCCTGCCGCCGCGCGACTTCGCCGCCCGGTTCCCGGGCCTCAAGCCCCGGCTCACGGGCAAGGAGGCGGTCATCGCCTACTGCGACGGCGAGCTCTGCCAGCTCAGCATCGCCCTGGCCGAGCAGCTGCGCGCCGCGGGCATCACAAATGTCTTTGTGCTCAAGAACGGCTGGACCCTGTGGAACGCCGAGAAGCTTCCGGTGGCCAAGGGCCCGGCGGGCCAGACGAGCCAAACAAGCCAGACAAGTCAGATGAGTCAGATGAGTCCGGCGGGGCAAAAGGGGAAATCCAGCGGCCTCAAGGCCCTGAAGCCAGACCTTCTGAAACAGGACGGCCTGTGCACCGACTGCGCCAACTGATGCCCGCGCGCCTTGGCGCGGCAGACCTTGTGCTGCGCCTCGTGCTGGCCGGGGTGCTGCTCTATGCCAGCGCGGACAAGCTCCTGCATCCCCAGGCGTTCGCCGGCATCGTCAAGGGCTACCACGTCCTGCCGGAGTTGCTCGTCAATGCCGTGGCCGTCTGGCTGCCCTGGCTGGAGCTGGCGCTCGGCCTGTGCCTCGTCACCGGGCTGTGGTGCGAGGGCGCGGCAGTGCTCAGCGCCGGGCTCATCGGCACCTTTTGGATCCTGCTCATCGTCAGCTATTTTCGCGGCATCGACGTGGACTGCGGCTGCTTTTCCAGCACGCCCGCCGCTCCCGGGCCGACCGAGACTGGGCCCGCGCCCATGCTCTGGTTCATCGGCCGCGACGCCGTGCTGCTGGGCCTGGCCCTTGTGGCCGCCCGGGTGCGGCTGGGGCTGGCCAAAGAGGGCGCGCAGTAGCAAAGTCTGAGTGAACCCTAGGAAGGGGCTCTCGGTGTTAGGGCCGTGTGCGAGGGCAAGGACTCTTTTTGCGTTACCTGGACGCAGCACACCGGTTCAGTTGCCATCCTTGGTGGTTCCCTGTACCGGCTTACACAATGGGGGGGACACATGAGAAATACAGCCTGCGCACTTCTTGCCTATCTAGTTGTGACCATTGCCCTCCCTTCTTTTGCGAATGCCGTCACCGTACCCAGAGAGCTGACCGAACAGGCCAATAACGGTGATGCCAACGCGATGTACGAAATCGCATCCCTGTATCTCAAAGAGGCATTTAGCCCAGATGGCTTTAGCAGAAGGGACGAGCATTTTGCTTCTGCGATAAATTGGTTGAAACCAGCCGCTGAAATGGGACACTCCTACGCGATAATGGGTCTAGCAGATGCCTATTTCTTTGGACATGGAGTCCAGCGGAATGGAAAAGAAGGAGAACGACTCTTATTGCAACTAGCCAAAAGGAAAAATTCAAACGCAATGACATTATTGGCAAGCCATTACGCATCTGGATTTGATGGTGCTATCTACTTACAAAGAGCACGGAAGCACCTCGACATGGCTGTCGCCGCTGGAGTAGACAGTAAAGACGAGTTTTTCAAACACGTTGAAGATCGTATTGAGAATTTTAACAAGGCATATGCTGGCGCAATGAAAGGGATAACAAAGGATATGAACCAGCTTGCCGTCTACTACAGTTTCGCTGGAAATTCACAAGAGGCTAGTAAATGGCTTTCTCAATCCGCAGAAAAGGGTGACAAGCTTGGACAATGGATGCTTGCAGACCAGTACAGGAGCGGCAGCGGTGTACCCAAGGATGATGTGCTTGCCTACATGTGGGCGAATATCGCTGAGGCACATGGAAAACCAGGAGACGTAAGCCGCCGAGACGAATATGCACGCTCACTCACGAAGGAACAAATTGCAGAGGCACAGCGACTTTCGCGGAACTGGAAACCCAAGAGGTAGTTACACCCAAGTGAGGTAAGGGACACATCCACTTACCCACATGCCCTTGTGCGCCACCATCCACACTACCGCAAAGCCAGTCCCGCCGTCTCCTGAAGGCCCCCCCCTCTACACGATCCGCTGCTCCACCTTGGTGCCCTTGCGCAGTTCCCACACGTCCCGGCGCTTGAGCCAGGCCACGCAGACGAACAGGGCCACGTAGCCCGCGCTGAAGAGCTGGTGCAGGCCGTCCGTGCCGTGGCCCCAGGGCAGGTCCGGCAGGTGCAGGCCTTCCCAGAGGTAGGGGCTGATAAGCTGGCCCGTGAACAGGCAGAAGAGCAGGATGGCGGCCGCAGGACCGAGCGACAGCGAGGCCAGCAGCGCCACGCCGAGCAGCGACTGGGCCGCGGTCAGGAACAGCTCGTGCAACTGGTACGGCCCCAGCGGCAGCGGCACCGCAAAGCCGCCGCTGGCCAGGCCGTAAACGCCCGGGATCATGCCCACGAGCAGCGTCCACTGGTTGAGCTTGCTCGACAGCAGGCTGCCCATGGCCACGGCGGCCTGGCCGCGCAGCACGAACATGATGGCCACGATGAATTCCGGGGCCTCGCTCGCAATGGGCGCGAGCCACTGCACCAGCAGGAACTCGTTGATACCGTATACTTTCCCCGTGGCCACCAGGTTCTCGCTGAAGAGCTCGGCATTGGCCAGGATGACCCCTGCGGCGAACAGGAACAGCCCTGCCGTGGCCCAGCGGCGGCGGACCCGCGGCAGCGCGCCGATGATCTCGGCCGGGCCTTCCAGCTCGCACTCCTCGCAGGGCCGCTGGCCCGCCAGGCGGATGTACCACGCATAGATGGCGAAGAAGATCAGCCCGTCGTACCAGGCCAGGCTGCCTTTTATGGGAATGAAGAAGGCGTAGGCCGTGGCCAGGCCCAGAAACAGCACCTCGGTGCGCTGGTCCTGGTTCAGGAACACGCGGCGCCCGGTCTTGAACCAGTGGATGGCCGCGATGCTCGTCCAGGCCACGCCGATGAGCAGCCTGTTGGCGCCGGTCATGTTGGCGATGGCGTACTGGGCGTAGTCCGAGCCGGGGTGCTTGCCCGCCTGCCAGGTGAAGTACATGTCCACGGCGTACTCGGGCAGCACGGCGATGAGCGCGACCACGGCCAGGGCCAGCGTCTGCGGGATGTCCATCTGGGCCACGTCGCAGGCCCAGAGCAGCAGAAACGAGGCCCCGAGGATGGCCAGGCCGGAGAAGAGCGCCGCCAAGGGCGGGGGGAGGTGTACGCCGCCCAGCCGAAGCCACAGGCCGGGCAGCGTGACCAGCGCGGCCAGGATGAGCGGCAGGACCTTCTTGTTCATGGGCGGGGGGCTCCGGGCTATTCGTCGGCCAGCAGGCGCTCGGCCACGTTCACGTCGTAGAGGGCGGCGGGGTCGGTCTCCTTGCCGCTGGCCTTGAACATGGCCGCGGCCTGCTCGATGACCGCGTAAGGCAGCCAGTTGTGCTTGTCCCAGACGCTGGGGTCGCCCTGGTGCCACATGCGGAACTCGATGCGCCCGCCGAAGCGGCGCACGTACATGCGCGCCTCCGGGTGCTGCGGCGCGGGATAGTAGTACAGGCCGAGCTGGTCCTTCATGGCGTGGTCTCCTGGTGGTCGGCAAAGGGATCGGTTTGGGGTTGGGACCGGGGATCGGGCTCGGGACCGGATTGGCAGTCGGCCTGGGGCGGCGGGCTGAGCGGGTCGGGCTGCACGCGCAGGCCGGTGCGCTCGTCGGAGCGCAGGATGAGCCCGGCCGCGGCAAACAGCACGCCGATGTCGCGGCCGAGGAGAAAGTCGTGCAGCTCCGGGCC
Organism: Deltaproteobacteria bacterium; assembly: GCA_025350085.1. Lineage (GTDB taxonomy): Bacteria > Desulfobacterota > Desulfovibrionia > Desulfovibrionales > Desulfovibrionaceae > Humidesulfovibrio. Next base: position 195 of record JANXYI010000174.1, on the reverse strand, counting down.
GACACGCGCGCGCTCGGCCAGGCCCTTGCGGAAGGCGCGGTCGGAGAGCGCCATGCGCGTGAGCTCCTCCTCGGCGTCCAGGGCCTCCTGGCCGCCGGAGCACAGGGCATACGCCAGGGGCCGGATGCGCGTTGCCGGGACCAGCGCCTCGTGCTCGGCCAGAACGGCGAGCAGGCCGTGGCCCACGGGCAGGAG
>JANXYI010000160.1 GCA_025350085.1 Deltaproteobacteria bacterium | reverse complement strand
GCTCTCCTACCGGGGCTGCCAGGGCTGCCTGGCCTGCAAGACCAAGGCCGAGGCCTGCGTGCTGGACGACGACCTGACCCCGGTGCTTGAGGCCGTGCGCGCCTGCGACGTGCTTGTGCTGGCCACGCCGGTGTACTTCGGGGAGGTCACGGCCCAGCTCAAGGCCTTCATCGACCGCTCCTTCTCCTATTTCAAGGCCGGGTACGCGCACCTGCCGCGCGAGGAGCGCTCACGGCTGGCCCCCGGCAAGACGCTCTGTTTTGTCATCGCCCAGGGCCACCCCAGGGAGGACCTGTTCACGGACATCTATCCGCGCTACGCCTACTTCTACAACTGGCTGGGCTTCAACCACAGCCGCCTGGTGCGGGCCTGCAGCGTGTACCACCTGGGCGACGCAGGCGCCCGGCCCGAGGTGCTGGAAGAGGCGTGCGCCCTGGGCCGCGAGCTGGCAACGACGACCGGCCCGGCGACCAGTGCGGCGTCCAGTGCGGCGCCCGGCGCGCCCCCTGCCTGAAGCCCTTCCCCGCACCCTCTTTACTAAGGAGCACACCATGAAATGCACGGGGCCCGCATTGGCGCTGCTGGGCATCCTGGCCCTGTCCGGCTGCTGCAAATTCGAGCAGAAGCGCATCAACGACATCTCGGTCGGCATGACCAGGGAGCAGGTGGAGAGCAGGCTCTGCCAGCCCGAGTGGACCAGCGCCGAGGGCAGCACCGAGACCCTGCACTACAGGGCCCAGTCCGGGGAGCGCTTCTTCGTGCGCCTGAAGAACGGGGGGGTGGAGGCCTTCGGCCGGGGCGTGGAACTCCTGCACATGCAGCGCCAGCAGGGCCAGCGCGAGCCGGGCGTCAGGGTGACCATCAAGGACTAGCCGGGCTGAAACGGTCAGCGGCCCGGTCAGCGCGAAGGAGCGGCCTGGATCTGCCCCGCGCCGTCGTTGACCGGAGCCGTGGCCAGGGCCGCAGCCGGCGGGCAGTTGAGCCCCTCCAGGCAGAAGAAGCGCACCAGCTCGCGGGAGTAGATGGCGCGCAGGTATTTGGCGTCGGACAGGCACAGCCGGTTGCCGTTGGAGCATTCCGTGACGTGGGTGGCCTCCAGGGCGCGCACCGACCGGGGGAAGCCGTCGACCACGAACCGGGCCAGGAAATAGTCGCGCCGCACGTCGCGGGTGGCGCTGGCCATGCTCGCCTCGCTCACGGTGCGGCAGTTGGCGGCCACGTCGATCTCGCACTGGGCCTCCACCGTCAGCTTGCCGTCCTTGTCCTCATAGGCGCTCCAGGCAACCTTCGTGAAATAGGGGTATTTTTCCAGGGCCTCGGCCACGCTCATGGACGGGTCCGGGGCGATATGCGCCTGGCGCACGGTTTCCACCGGATCGCCGCACCCGGCCAGGCAGGCGGCAAGCGCGAGGATGAGGACAGGCAGGAACAGGCGGTGCATGGCGCAACCCTGGCACAGCACAGGGCCGAAATCAATGGGAGATCAGCGGAGCGGATGGCTTGCCCGCGGCCTCGGCCAATGAGCGAGTGGGGGCTTGCATTGCCTTGAAGGAACCAATAAGACTGCGGGGTTGCCCGAAGCCCGGCCAGGGTCGGCCGGGGCACACATATCCCCGAGGGGCTGGAGGAGCATTATGGATCTTCTTTCGGTACTGCTGGCATTCTTCCCGGTCATCGCCATCTTCTTCATGCTCCTGGTGTACCGCGTGGCCGCGGACACGGCCGGCTACATCGGCTGGGTCCTGGCCGCCCTGGTGGCCTGGCTGTATTTCCAGACGCCCATCGAAGTGATCCTCACCGCCTCGCTGGCCGGGCTCATCGCCTCGCTGCCCATCGCGCTGGTCATGGCCGCCAGCATCATGCAGATCACCCTCATGCAGGAGACCGGGGCCGTGGCCCGGGTGGTGGCGCTGATGAAGACCATCGCGCCCGGCCAGCAGACCGTGCAGATCATGATCATCAACGTGGGCTTCGGCATCCTGCTCACCAGCCTCGGCGCGGTCACGGTGTCCATCCTGCCGCCGATCATGATCGCGCTGGGCTACTCCACCATGACCGCAATTCTACTCCCTGCCCTCGGCTACGACGCCTTGTGCACCTATGCCCTGCTGGGCATCCCGGCCGTGGTCTACGCCCAGTTCGTGGGCAAGCCCGTCACCGAGGTGGGCATGTATTTCGCCCAGTACATGCCGGTCATCAGCACCTGCATCGCGCTCGGCATGCTGCAGATCACCGGCGGCACGGCCATGGTCAAGAAGGGCTTCATCCCGGCGCTGCTCGCGGGCGTCACCGCGGGCGTCGTGGCCATCCTCATGGCCCAGGTGGGCCTGGTGACCATCACCGGCATCGCCGCAGGCCTCTCCGTCATCGTCGTACTCGTGGCCTACGTGAAGCTCACCGGAAAGCCGCTGCAGGACCGCAGCCTGCTGAACGAGAAGGACCTGGCCGCCGAGGCGCGCCTGAGCCTTTTGCGCGCCTGCTCGCCCTGGATACTGCTGACCGTGTTCTCGCTGGTCCTGAACGCGACGTTTTTGCCCTTTTTCAAGATCACCTTCGTGGACTGGGCCATGCCGGTGAACATCATCCCCGGCAGCCCGGAGAAGATCCGCCTGTTCTGGCAGGCGTACTTCTGGGTCATAGTCTGCACACTCCTCGCCCTGCCCATCATGCGCGCCACGGGCGAGCAGGTGCGGCGCGGGCTCAGGACCTCAGCCAAGCGCGCCATGCGGCCCATCATGTCGGCCTCGGTGTTCTTCGCCATCGCCTACATCATGAACCACTCCGGCAAGGGCCTGGACTGGAAGCTCGCGGTGCCCACCCACAACATGATCTACGTCATGGCCGACGCCTCGGCCGCCACCTTCGGCAAGTTCTACGCCGCCTTTGCGCCCTACCTGGGCCTCTTGGGCGGCTTCATCAGCGGCTCGGAGACCTCAAGCATCGCCATGATGACCAAGCTGCACCTGTCCACGGCCGAGAAGATCGGGGCCTCGGTCTCCGGCGGGCTGGTCATCGCCGCGGCCAGCGGCATCGGCGGCGGCCTGGCCAGCGTCATCTCCCCGGCCAAGCTCCAGAATGCGGCTTCGAGCATCGACCGCATCCGCGACGCCTCCCTGGCCATCCGCCCGGCCTTTGTCATCTCCATGGCCATCACGGCCGTGGTCTCGGTGATGACCATGTTCTGGGCCTTCTAGCCCGGCTCAAATCCGTACGCCCTTACAGGGGGCCGGGGGCAAAGGCCTCCGGCCCCCTGTTTTTTCCGATCCTGCATTGACCGTTGCCACCCTTGGGCGTAGGGGGGAATCATGCACGTTGCCCTCAAATGCTTTGCCACGCTGTCGCGATTCACGCCGCCCGACGCCGAGGCCTTTGCCGTGGCCCCCGGTGAAACCGCGGGCGGCCTCGCCGAGCGCCTGGGCATCCCCATGGCTGACCTCAAGCTCGTGTTCGTCAACGGCGAACATGTGGAGCTTACCGCCCAGCTGAAGGACGGCGACCGCGTGGGCCTGTTCCCGGCCGTGGGCGGCGGCTAGCCATGCCCGCGCTGCTGGATCTCGACGAGCACATCCGGCGCCTGGCGCGGCCCGAGGCCCTGCCCGGCGGCGGGGAGTGTCTGATGCTGTCCATGGAGGCCACCCTGGAGCTGGCGCGCAGCCTGGGCCGCAGCAGGACCAAGCACCTGCCCCTGGCCCGGGTGGAGCTGGCCGCGCTCAATCTGGGCATCGCCCCGGAACGCTACCTGCGCAATTTCTCCACCTACAGCTACGCCGAGCAGGCCCGGCTGCTCTCCTCGCGCCTGGCCCTGGTGGGCCTGGGCGGCCTGGGCGGGCTCGTGCTGGAGCTCCTGGCCCGGGCCGGGGTGGGCCAGATCAGCGCGGCCGATGGCGATGAATTTGCGCCCTCGAACCTGAACCGCCAGCTTTTGTGCACCCGGCGCAGCATCTGCGGCTACAAGGCCGCGGCCGCAGCCGCGCGCGTGGCCCTGGTGAACCCGGCCGTGGCCTTCGAGCCCGTGGCCGTGTTTCTCGACGAGGAGCTCATGGGGCGCTTTCTCACCGGCGCGGAGCTGGCCGTGGACGCCCTGGGGGGGTTGAACGACCGTCCGGCGCTGCTGCGTCAGGCGGCAGCCGCGGGCATCCCGCTGGTGACGGCCGCGGTGGCGGGCCAGGCGGGCTTCGTGGCCACGGTGCTGCCCGGTGCCAAAGGCCCGGCTGACTTTTTCGGAAGCGAGGAAAATGGCGCCGCGGAAAACACCCTGGGCACCCCGGCCCCGGCCGTGGCCACGGCAGCGGCCATCATGGCCGCGGAGGCCATCAATATCCTCGCCGGGCGCAAGCCAGGGCTGGCCGGAGCCATGCTGGTCTTCGATCTGGAGACGATGAGTTTCGAGCGGGTGAGCCTCTAGCCCTGGTACTTGTGGCGGATGGCCCGGATGACGTCCTGGATCTCCACAAAGGCGTCCACCACGTCCGGGTCGAACTGCGTGCCCCGGCCCTTGACGATCTCCTCCACCACGGCCTCCTCGGGCCAGGCGTCCTTGTACACGCGCGAGGAAATCAGCGCGTCGTACACGTCGGCCAGGGCGGTGATGCGCGCGGGCAGGGGGATGTCCTCGCCGCTGATGGACTCGACGCAGAGCTCGCGGGCATCGGCCAGGTTCTCCGGGAGCCTGCCGGGATAGCCGGCCCCGTCCCAGCGCTCGTGGTGGCCGAGCGCGATCTGCGCGCAGAGCTGGTCCAGCTCCGAGGTGGTGTTGGCGAACAGCGCGGCCCCATACACGGGGTGCCACTTCATGATGGCCGCCTCGTGGGGCTCGAACCGCCCCGGCTTCTTCAGAATGGTGTCGCTAATGCCGACCTTGCCCACGTCGTGGAGCATGGCCGCCAGGCGCAGGATGTCCTTGTTGCGCCGCATGGCGAACTCGTCCACGCCCTTCTTGCGCGCCAGGTGCTGGTAGATCTCCGCCGAATAGGCGCCCACGCGCTGCACGTGCGCCCCGGTCTCCTTGGGGTCGCGCATCTCGGCCATCTTCATCATCCGCAGCATGATCTCGCGGGTCATGATGCCGCGCTCGATGGTCACCGAGGCCGAGTTGGCGAAGAGCGGGGCGTACTGCCTGTCGTCCTGGCTGAAGGGCCGGTACTCGTTGTTGCAGTCCCGGGCATTGAGGAGCTGCATGACGCCCACGATGCGGCTCTGGAAGGTCTTGAGCGGGATGGTCAGCATGGAGCGGGTACGGTAGCCGGTGTCCTGGTCGAACTTCTTGTTGAAGGAATACGGCTCCTTGCCGGACAGGGCATAGGCGTCCTCGATGACCACGGACTCCCCGGTCATGGCCGCATAGCCCACGATGGACTTCTCATTGATGGGCACGGCGAAGTTGGTGTAGATGTGCTTGCTGGCGTCGGCGCCGCGGAACAGGGTGTCGTTGTGCACGTAGCTGAAGCGCAGCTGGTCGCCCTCGACCAGGAAGATGGAACCCGCGTCGGCATTGGTCATGCCCCGGGCCTCGCTCAGGACGCGGTCCAGGATGGCGTCCACATCCTTGAGGGTGTTGAGTTCCTCGATGACCGTGAGTATGTCGCGGATGATGTCGTAGGGCTGACGTTCAGTGCATTCCATGAGCGCTCCGGGTGGGTTGCGTATCCACGTTCACACGATTCTTACACCCAGCTTAAAAAATAATCCAGAGGCGTCATGGCAACTACGCAACATTTCATCCAGGTGGCCGGTGTGAAGAGCCTGGCCGAGGCGCGGATGATCAAAGCCTGCGGCGCGACCCACCTGGGCCTGCCCCTGCGCCTGCCCGTGCACACGCCGGACGTGAGCGAAGATGAGGCCCGGGACATCGTGCTCGGCCTGGGCAAAGCGATCCGCACGGTGCTCATCACCTACCAGACCGACGCGCAGGAGACGCTCAACCTCTGCCGGTTCCTGGGTGTCAGCGGGGTGCAGCTGCACGGGGCCATGCCGCTGGGCGAGGTGCGCCTGCTGCGCCAGGCCGCGCCAAAGCTCCTGGTCATCAAGAGCCTGGTCGTTGGAACCCCTGATGGAACCGGGGACGAAACCGCGCTCCTGGCCGCTGCCCGGGAGCACGCCCCGTTCGTGGACGCCTTTCTCACCGACACCTTTGACCCGGCCAGCCGGGCCAGCGGGGCCACGGGCAAGGTCCACGACTGGGTGGTGAGCCGCAGGCTGGCGGCCGCCCTCACTCGACCGCTCATCCTGGCCGGGGGCCTGACGCCGGACAACGTGGCCCGAGCCGTTGCGGCCGTAAGGCCAGCTGGCGTGGACGCGCACACCGGGCTGGAAGACCTGGCCGGGAACAAGGACGAGGGGCTCGTGCGGCGCTTCGTGGCCGAGGCTCACGCGGCCCTGGACGCCCTCACGCCCTGACCAGGGCTTGCCAAAGCTCGCGATTCGGCGTAAATAGCGGCACCTTTCGAGAGTCTGGCGTGAAATAATACGGGAATTCCCGCCACGCCTGGCCGCAATTTGAGGAGACTGCATGTCCAAAGAAGAAGCCATTGAAGTCGAGGGCGTCATCCAGGAGGCCCTGCCCAACGCCATGTTCCGCGTGGAACTGCAAAACGGCCACAGCATCCTGGGCCACATCTCCGGCAAGATGCGCAAGCACTACATCCGCATCCTGCCCGGCGACAAGGTCAAGGTCGAACTCTCGCCCTACGACCTGACCCGCGGGCGCATCACCTTCCGTCTGCGCTAGCCCCCCCTCACCCTGTCTGCACGAGCCCGCCCCCCTGCCTGAGAAGGGGCGGGCTTTTTGCGTTCCTGGCGCCGGGGCATTGCGTCCGGGCCATGGCCTGGGCTATGCTCATGCCGGGCGGGCCCATTGGCCGGGAGGAAGAAAGCCATGCAGAGACACCAGGGCGTGGTCAGCTATTTCAACGAGCGCAAGGGCTTCGGCTTTCTGCGCGACGAGGCGGGCCGCGACGTGTTCGTGCACTTCGCCGAGATCCAGCGCGAGGGCTTCCAGACGCTGGCCCCGGGCGAGAACGTGCTCTTCGACTACGCCGAGGAGGGCCAGGGTCTGCGCGCGGTGAACGTGGAGGTGCCGCAGACCCGTCCAATCCTCCGGCGGCCCTGAGGCGCGCGGGCGGTGGCGCTGCCAATGCGCGCGCGGCCAACGAAAAAGGGACCTAGATTTACATCTAAGTCCCTTAATTCTTTCTGGTAGCGGGGGCAGGATTTGAACCT
>JANXYI010000072.1 GCA_025350085.1 Deltaproteobacteria bacterium | reverse complement strand
CATAAGGCCTATGTCTATAGGCTTTTTTTATGACAGTTGATATTGTTGTGCAGGCTGACTAAACCAGTTTTAGTCCCCATCGTCTAGTGGCCTAGGACACCGCCCTTTCACGGCGGTAACGGGGGTTCGAACCCCCCTGGGGACGCCAAGAAAATACAGGCGGTCAGGAGTAATCCTGACCGCCTTTTGCGTGGCGAGCCCGCATGATGGGCTGTCCCCCCCTGGCGGGGGCTTGCCATACTCCCGCGCCCGGAGCCGGGATTATTTCGCCGCCCCCCCAAGCCAGCACTTGTGCAACACGGCCCCTTGGCGCTAGGCTTGGGAACGCGGACGCCCCACAGGCCTGACCGCGAAAGCGAGTCGCGCACCATGCACAAAATCCTCCTGCTGGCCCTGGCCGGAACCTGCGGAACCCTGGCCCGCTACTGGCTCTCCGGCGCGGTCCACGGCGTGCTCGGCCGGGACTTCCCCTGGGGCACGGCCGTGGTGAACCTTGTCGGCTGCCTGCTTTTCGGGCTCATCTGGGTCCTGGCCGACGAGCGCCAGCTCATCCGCGCCGAGATGCGCGTCGTCATCCTGGTGGGCTTCATGGGCGCCTTCACCACCTTCTCCTCGCTCATCTTCGAAACCGGCGAACTTCTGCGCGGCTCCCAGTGGGCCTACGCCGCGCTCAACCTCGTGGGCCAGAACATCCTGGGCTTCGCGGCCTTCTACATCGGCGCGGCCCTCGGCCGGGTCGCCTGAAATAAGCCCAACTGAAACCGGGGGCATTGATGAACATCCAGACCGAAGCCGAAGTCCTGCGCATCTACCTCGGCGAAAGCGACCAGCTTGACGGGCGGCTGACCTATGAGGCCATCGTGGAGGAGGCCAGGCGACGCGGCCTGGCCGGAGCCACTGTCGTGCGCGGGGTTTTGGGCTTCGGCTCGGGCAGCGTGGTGCACACGGCCAGGATCCTGCGCCTCTCGGAGGACCTGCCCATGGTGGTGGAGATCGTGGACCGGGCCGAACGCATCGCCGCCTTCCTGCCCCTGTTGCAGGCCATGGTCCCGGAGGGCGTCATCACCCGGCACATGGTCCAGGCCACCTTCTTCTGCCCCATGCGCGTGCGCGACGTGATGACCTCGGCCGTGGCCGTGGTCGCGCCGGACGCGCCGCTGCCCCAGGTGCTCGACCTGCTGCTTACCCGCAGCATCAAGGCCGTACCCGTGGTCGAGGGCCGCAAGGTGCTGGGGATCATCACCGGCGGCGACCTGCTGACGCGCGCGGGCCTGGCCCTGCGCCTGAGCCTGCACGGGGAGCTGCCGCCGGAGATCAAGGATGAGCAGTCGCGTCGGCTCGCGCTCACGGGCCAGACCGCCCGCGATGTCATGAGCGCGCCCGTGGTCACGGTGAACATCCGCGCATTGGTGCCGGAGGCGGCGGCGCTCATGGCCGCGCGCGGGCTCAAGCGCCTGCCCGTGCTGGACGACGCGGGCGAACTCACCGGCATCGTCAGCCGCATCGACATCCTGCGCACCATCTCCACCGCCGCCTCAATCGTCGCCCCTGGGGCCGCCACCCTGCCGCCTGAGCTGCCCCAGGGGCTGAACCTCACGGCGGGCGATGTCATGCAGAAGGACGTGCCCAGCGTGGGGCCGGACCAGCCGCTGGAAGAGGCCCTGGACAAGCTTGTGGCCACGCCCCTGCGCCGCGTGGTTGTGCTGGACGCCTCCCGCCGCGTGCTGGGCATCGTGCTCGACCGCGAGCTTATCCGGCGCTACAGCCAGCGGGAAAAGCCGGGCCTGCTGCGCACCTTGATGCATCTGCTCTCACCCGGCCAAAACGCGGACCAGGCCTTTGACGTCACCGTGCGCGAGGCCATGCAGCCCGAGGTCTTCAGCGTGCGCGAGGACGCCCCCCTGACCGCGGTGCTTGAGCGCATGCTCGAAACCGGCGGCAAGCGGCTCGTGGTGCTGGACGCCGAGGACCGCCTGCTGGGCATGGTGGACCGCGACCGGGTGCTCAGGATCATCGGCGGCACGCCATGACCCGGCGGGCCGCAGGCAGCATTTGCGCAGGCGCCTGGAGCATGGCCTCCAGGCCAAGGCAACCCCGCAGCTCCGGCGCGGAGATCGGCCCGAACCCTGTCCCTGGAGAGAAGTCATGCGCATCCTGATCGTTGAGGACGATATTCTCGGCAGGCAATTTCTACAGTCCATCCTCAGCCAGCATGGGCAATGCAGCACCGCGGCGGACGGCCGGGAGGCCGTGCAGGCCTACTGCCAGGCGGTGGAGGAGTCCAACCCCTTTGACGTTATCTTCATGGACATCATGATGCCGGCCTTAAACGGCCTGGACGCCCTGGAACGCATCCGCGAGTTCGAACTCTTAAACGCCCACCGAATCCCGCACAGCGCCATCGCCGTCATGGCCACAGCCATCAGCGGCTCCCAGGACGTTGTGCGCTCCTACTGCCGCTGCAGCGCCTTTGCCTACCTCGTAAAGCCCTTCCTGGCCCAGGACGTGCGGGATGTCATGGCCCGCATCACAATGCAGCTTGAGGCCTCGCCGGATTCTTGAACGCCGGGCCTCCCCGTCCACGGCCGCACAAAATCACGCACAAATCTTTCCCACCTCCCTTGCCTCGCCCCTTTGGTTGTGACACATTTGTTCCTCACAACTCCCCCCATGGCCGAGCCAGACAGGAGCAGAAGTGCCGCAGCTGAACAAATCCGTCCTCGTGGCCTTCGCGCTGGCGCTGGGCCTGCTCCTCCCCGGCCGGGACGCCCTGGCGGCCCAGCCGGTGCGCGTGGGCGTGTACAACTTCGCTCCCCTGGTCTTTATGGAGGACGGCCAGCCCAGGGGTTTCTTCATCGACCTGCTGACCGACGTGGCCGGGCGCGAGAAGTGGACGCTCGTTTTTGTGCCCGGCACCTGGGGCGAATCCCTGGACCGGCTGAAGCGCGGCGAGATCGACCTGTTGCCCGGCCTGACCCGCACCCCTGAGCGCGACCAGGACTTCCGCTTCAGCCAGGACTTCCTGTTCACCGACTGGGGCCAGATTTACAGAAAGAAGGGCGCGCCCATCCGCACCATCCTCGACCTTGAGGACAAAACCATCGCCGCGGTCCAGGGCGGCCTGGCCACGGAGAACCTGCGGACCCTGCTCACGCAGTTCGGCCTCAAGGCCCGCATCGTCACCCGGCCCGGGTACGCGGAGGTCCTGGCCGACGTGGGACGCGGCGCGGTCGACGCGGGCGTAAGCCTGAGCCTGGTTGGCAACTGGCTGGACCCAAAATATGACGTGGAACGCACGGACATCGTCTTCGCGCCCCAGAAGCTGCGCTACGGCGTGAGGCTTGGCGGCCGCGAGGATCTGCTGCCTGCGCTGGACCGGCACCTGGCTGACCTGAAGGCCCAGCCGGACTCCTTGTACTACCGCCTGCGCGACAAGTGGCTGGGCCTGGCCGGGGAGCACACGCTGCCCCGCTGGGCCTCCTGGACTCTGGGCCTGGGCCTGCTCGGCCTGGGCCTGTTGACGGCCTTTGTCCTTTTTCTGCGCCTGCTGGCGCGGCGCCGGGCGTTGGAACTCTCCGCCAGCGAGGAGCGCTACCGGACCATCGTGGAGACGGCCAACGAGGGCATCTGGACTGTCGACAGCGCCTACCGGACCACCTACGTCAACACGGTCATGGCGGCCACCCTCGGATACCGGCCCGAGGACCTGCTCGGCCGCCCGGTCATGGACTTCCTATTCCGGGAGGATCTGCCCAGCCACGCCGAGATGACCGAGCACCGGCAACGCGGCCTGGACGAGGTCTACGAGCGGCGCTTCCGCCACCGCGACGGGCACGAGGTCTGGGGCCTGATGTCGGCCAAGTCCCTGCAGGACAAGCAGGGCCGGTTTGACGGGGCCCTGGCCATGATCACGGACATCACCGCGCGCAAAAAGGCCGAGCAGGCCCTGCGCGAAAGCGAGGAACGCTTTCGCGAGGTGGTGGAGGGCGCGCAGAGCCTCGTCACCCAGGTGGACGGCAATGGCCGCTTCACCTACGTCAATCCCGTGGCGCGCATGGTCTTCGGCCTGGCCCCAGAGGCTCTGGTCGGACGCTCGGCCTTTGACTTCGTCCACCCCGAGGACCGCGAGGACACCATCCGCGCCTTCAACGGCTGGATCGCGGACCGGCTGGACTACGCCAGCATCGAGAACCGGCAGGTGTCGCTTGCCGGGGAGGTTCGGCACTTTGCCTGGCACGTGCACCTGCACTACGGCGCGGACGGCCAGCCCACAAACATCGACAGCATCGCGCGCGACATCAGCGAGCGCAAAAAGGCCGAGGAGGCGCTGCGGAGAAGCGAGGGCCTGTACCGCTCGCTTTTCGAGAACATGCTGAACGGCTTCGCCTATTGCCAGGTGCACCGGGACGGGGACGGCAGGGCCGTGGACTTCACCTACCTGTCCGTGAACAGCGCCTTCGAGGCCCTGACCGGCTTGCGCAACGTCGTTGGCCGCAAGGTCTCCGAGGTCATCCCCGGCATCCAGGCGTCCGACCCGGGGCTGCTGGAGATTTACGGCCGCGTCGCGGGCACCGGCGTTCCGGAGCGTTTTGAGCTGCACGTCGAGGCCCTCCAGATGTGGTTCCACATCTCGGTCTACAGCCCGGAGCGCGGCTATTTCGTGGCCGTGTTCGACGTCATCTCCGAGCGCAAGCAGGCCGAGGAGGCGCTGCAAAGAAACCGGGACATGCTGAGGCACATCCTGGACGCCGTGCCGCAATCCATTTTCTGGAAGGACATGGACAGCGTGTACCTCGGCTGCAACCGCGTGTTCGCCGAGGCCACGGGCCTCGGCGACCCGGACGCGATCGTCGGCAAGACCGATTTCGACCTGCCCTGGCCCAGGGAGCTGTCCGAGACCTACCGCGCCGACGATGCCGAGGTCATGTCCAGCCGCGCGCCGAAGCGGCACATCATTGAACCGATGCACAAGCCCGGGGGCGGGAGGGGATGGGCCGACACCACAAAGGTCCCGCTGACGACACAAGGCCGTATTTTCGGTGTCCTGGGTGTGTTTGAGGACATCACCGAGCGCAAGGCGTCCGAGGAAGCGCTGGAAAACAGCGAGGCCCGGTTCCGCAGCGTGGCCCACACCGCCGTGGACGCCATCATCACCATCACCACCGACGGGCTGGTGACCTTCTTCAACGATGCCGCGGTGCGCCTCTTCGGCTACGCGGCCGACGAACTCATCGGCCAGCCCGTGACCTTGCTGATGCCCGAGGCCTTCCGCCAGGCCCACAGCGAGGCCCTGAGGCGCTTCGACGCCGCCACCTCCCGGGTCTACGCCGGGCAGGCCGTGGTGCGCACGGGCCGGCGCAAGGACGGCACCGAGTTCCCGCTCGAGCTGTCCGTCTCGGCCTGGCAGACGGCCGAGGGCCGGTATTTCACCGGCATCGTCCGGGACATCACCGAGCGCAGGCAGGCCGAGGACGCCCTGCTGGCGGCCAAGGACGCCGCCGAGGTCGCCAACCGCGCCAAGAGCGAGTTCTTGGCCAACATGAGCCACGAGCTGCGCACGCCCATGAACGGCGTGCTGGGCATGCTCCAGCTGCTCATGCTGGAGCAGCTGAAAGCCGGGCAGCAGGAATTCGCGCACAAGGCCTTTGAGGCCGCCAACCGGCTGCTGTCCCTGCTAAACGACATCCTGGACTTCTCGCGCATCGAAGCCGGGGTGCTGGTGTTCAAGAAAGAGCCGTTCCGGCCGGGCGACATCCTGTCGGCCACCTCCGACGTCTTTGGCCACATCTGCACGCGCAAGGGGCTGACCCTGGACCTCCTGCCGGACCCGGACCTGCCCGTTGCCCTCATCGGGGACGAGGCGCGCATCCGCCAGATCGTCTTCAATCTCGCGGGCAATGCCGTGAAGTTCACCCGCCAGGGCGGCGTGCGCATCGAGGCCTGGCACCTGGACCACTCCGGAAGCAGGCCCGGGCGGCTGTACATCGCGGTGGCGGACACGGGCGTGGGCATCCCGGAGGACAAGCTCGACAGCGTCTTCGACCGCTTCAGCCAGGCCGACAGCTCCTACACCCGGCAGTACGAGGGAGCCGGGCTGGGGCTGGCCATAGTCAAGCGCATCGTGCAGAGCCTGGGCGCCACCCTGTGCATCGACAGCAAGCCCGGGGCTGGCACCACCGTGGTCCTGGGCCTGCCCGCGCCCCTGGCCGGGGAGGGCGCCCTGGCCGCCAGGCCCGCCAGCTCCGCCCAGCCGGAAGCGGCCACGCCCCTGCGCATCCTGCTGGCCGAGGACGAACTCATCGGCCAGCTGGGCGCGCGGCTGATGCTGGAGCGCATGGGCCACAGCGTACTCGCCGTGAACAACGGCCGGGAAGCCGTGGAGGCCGCGCTGAAGGAGGACTTCGACTGTGTGCTCATGGACATCCAGATGCCCGAGATGGACGGCCTGGAAGCCACACGCATCCTGCGCAGCACAACACTGCCGGGCAAGCTCCGCATCCCCATCATTGCCATGACCGCCTACGCCCTCTCGGGCGACCGCGAGAAGTTCCTGGCCGCAGGCATGGACGAGTACCTCGCCAAGCCCTTCCAGCCGGAGGAACTCGGCACACTCTTGCAGGCGGTGGCCAGGGGTCTTGGACGGGGCGCGCCGGTCTAGGACTGCCCGTCCAGCCAGCGGTCCAGGGTCGGCGGCGGGCGCAGCAGGCTCGGCACCGGGGGCCACACCGGCGGACGCGAAAGGTCCGCGCCCTTCTGCATCACCGAGACCGGCCGGTCCGAGGAAACCACCACCACCATGAGCTCCGGATGGGAGTGCGTGAAGCGCAGGGCCGAGTTGTAGCGCGCCCCGCGCGAGCGGTCCTCGCCGGGGAAGGCCGGACCGTCCATGAGGCAGGCGAAGCCGCAGAGCTGGTTGGCGGTGGCCGAGAGGTGCAGCGCGCCGTCCACCTTGGCCAGGGCCGCGGCCAGGGCCAGCTGCTCCTCGCCCTCCAGGCCGACCGGCGTCTCCAGCGTGTGCCCGGCCAGCGACAAAAGCGGGGTGTAGGGGTCCACGATGAGCGCGCAGCCGTACTTCTGCTCCCCGGCAAAGGCCACGATGCGCGACACCGAGCGGAACAGGGCGTCGCGCTGGGCCGTCTCCAGGGGCCACTCGAACAGGGCCTCCTCCAGGATCACCAGGTTGGGCTTGCGGTTGGTGGAGTGGAACGAGCCGTCGGAGAAGCTGCACACCAGCTGTTTTTCCAAAAAGAGCAGGCCGTGGCGGCCGTTGAACAACGCGCACAGGCTGGTGGGCGGCAGCTCGCCCACGGCGATACCGATGATGTGTTCGCCGTCGGACACGAGCATGCGTTGGCTGCGTTCCACAGACTGGAGCATCTTGCGCACGTGCTTGCTGTTGTCCAGGCGCGGGCGCTCGGGCTTGGGGAAGCGCATCAGGTAGTGCAGACGCGACAGACGCGAGGGCTCCACAAAGGCCAGGTGCCCGCGCGCCCAGGCGCCCTCCTCCGGGGTCTTGGAGATCTGGATGATGGACGCGAGAATGTTGTACACAAGCAGACGCGTGTCCGGCCCGTCAATGCGCGAGCGCTCGTCCACGATGTAGTCGTGCACCGCGTGCGGCGCCATCTCCTGGAGCATGTGCACCGTGGAGTCCAGGGCCAGCACGTCCTTGGCGGCCAGGTTGTGCGCGAACTGGAGCAGCGCCAGCTCCAGCCAGCGCCTGGTGGGGCCGGGCGAGCACAGGTCCACGTGCTGGTCCGTGAACCACATCTGATAGCTGACGCCAGGCGCCCGCCCGCCCAGGCTGACCACCCCGGCCAGGCCCACGCGCTTGGCCTTGGCCTGGTCGAAGAAGGCCACATGCGCCGGATCAGGCAGGCCGTCCAGCCACTCGGTGGAGTCCAGGTAATATTCCTTGAGCCGGGGCTCGTGCCCGCGCAGCAAGCCCTGGGGGTCCACCACGCGCAGGGGCTCGCCCGGGTGCTGGGCATAGATCAGGGCCACGCGCGACGGCCCGGAGAACTCGCTCAAGCCCAGGCGCAGCCCCTCGAAGACATTGTGCAGGCTGAGCATGTGGTGGCGGTCCAGGGTCATGGGACTCCTCGCGGGTGGCAGGATGGTGTTCAGCGGAGGCCGCCCGTGGGCGTTTGCCCTGGACACTAAACGCAGCCCGGCCAAAGCACAACGGAAAAATCGATGCGCCATAGACGCCCTTGGGCTTGCGCCTCAGCGCAACAGCGGGCGGTTGCCAGGGCCGAAGCAGCGGCGGCGGATGATCAGCGTCAGCATGGTGCTGCCAAGCGCCGTGGCGCCCACGATCATGAGCATGACCACGATCTGGTAGCGGATGGCCTGGGAGGGGTCGGTGCCGCCCAGGATCTGGCCGGTCATCATGCCCGGGATGGACACCAGGCCCACGGCCATCATGGAGTTGATGGACGGGATCAGGCCCGCGCGCACCGCGCTTTTGACCTCCTCGGCGCTGGCCTCGGCCGCGTCGGCCCCCAGGCAGAGCCGCATCTCCACCTGGGCGG
>JANXYI010000063.1 GCA_025350085.1 Deltaproteobacteria bacterium | reverse complement strand
GCGAGGTGCTGGACCTGCTCCTGAAGCTGGCCGAGCAGCGGCCCGACACGGTGTTCCTCACGGGCAACCACGAGGAGACCCTGCTCCAATACGCCCGCACCGGAGACATGGACCTTTTGCCCCTGCTGCGCTCCATGGGGGTGGAGGCCACGCTCAAGAGCTATGGCGAGGCTCTGCCGGACAGCTTGCGCGACTTGAGCTTCATGCCACGCGAACACATGGAGTTTCTCCTGCGCCTTGAGCCGCACTACCGCGCCGGGGGCTACCTCTTCGTGCATGCGGGCGTGAACCCGCAGGACGGGGTGGCCCCGGACTGCCCTGGCGGGGAATCGCTCACCGTGCGCGACATGTTTTTGACCTGCGCGCCAAGCGGGCCGGAAACCGTGGTCTTCGGGCACACAGGCTTTGACACGCCTTTTGTGGCTCCGGGGAAGATCGGTGTGGACACTGGGGCCTGGCAGGGCAATCTGCTCACCGCAGTGGAGATTCCGGCCATGGTGTTTCATCACGCCTGAGGCCTGGCTGTGCTCGCGTCAGGCCTGTTTCGGACCCTACGCAAATTCCTTCTGCAACGCTTCCAGGGCGTAGTCGCCATCCAAAAACGCCCGCGCGATGCGGCCGGGCATGTCGTCGTTGACCATGACCGAGTCCAGGAGTCGGGTGAAGCCGAGCAGCCTGCCGAGCATGACCAGCCGCTCCCTGGCCTCCTGGCGCGTGGGCTCGTTCAGCGTGGCCGTGACCATGTCGCCCCGGCGGTCGGTGAAAAAACCAAACGCCTTCAGGATCTCGGACACGGCCCGGACACGCCGTTCGCGCTGCTCCCTGGCCGTGCCGCCGCCCTTGAACCGAAAGCGCACATAGTTTTCGCTCCGGTCAGACCCGCAGACCGCGTCGATCATGGCGAAATGGAACTCCACCCGGGCGTTGAGATTCAGGTAATCGCGGGCCACCAGGGCGTAGTTGAAGTTGCCCACGGGCCGGGCGCTGCGCCCGTCGAGCAGGGCGCGCGACATGAGTCCGCCGAACCCGCCCACGGGCGGCGCCTCGCGCCAGCGCAGGCCAGGGGTGGCCATGCCCTCGCACAGGGCCAGGAGCGGCAGCGAGCGCACGTCGGCCAGGGTGATGTCCCGGCGGGCATGCTGCGCGACCAGGCCGCCGCCAAAGTCGATGACCAGAAACGGGATGGGGCTCTCGTTCAGCCGCCGCAAAAGCACCCCGGCCTGCTCCAGCACAGAGTCCCCGGCGTCGAACATGGCCAGCACGGCCATCTCGTGGACAAAGCGCACCAGATCGTGGGCGCTTCGGCACTCCAGGGGCGAAAAGGTTGGGCCGTAGGCGTCGGTGAGGTTCAGGGGCACCAGCAACTGGTGCAGCGCGGCCATATCCGGCGGCAGCGGGGCCGCGCCAGAAGCCAGGGCCTTGCGTCTGCACTCGCGGGGGCCACCCCCTGCAGTGTTGTCATCCGCCTGGCAGGACCAGGCCTCCTCCGGCGCTTCCAGAACCTCGCCCCGGTCGGCGTCGAGGACGATCCACTGGCCGCCGCGCAACAGCTCCATGGCCCCGGTCAGGCCGGTGAGCATGGGGATGCCCAGCTCCCGCGCCACGCAGGACAGGTGGTCGGCCGGGTTGCCCAGTTCGACCAGCACCCCGTCATACTCGGCCAAAACCTGGGCCGCCTCGACCATGCTGTGGCGCAGCACCAGGATGCGCAGGCCCTGTGGGGCGTGCCTGGGGTCGGCCTCGTGGGCCGAACGCGCCGGGTGGGCTCGGCCCACGGCCCGGCCAGGCGAGGAGGTGGAGCCCCCGTTCAGCAGCAGGGCCCCGTGCGCCAGCTTCACCGAGGCCCGGGCGCGGCCAGCCAGGCGCACCGGCCGAGCCTGGAGGATGCGAAAATGGTTGTCCGGGGTCATGGCCCATTCGATGTCCTGGGGCTGCCCGGCCAGGCTCTCGATCATGCGCGCATAGCGCAACAGGCGGCGCAGTTCGCCCTCGGACAGGACCGGAACCCGGCGCTGGGCTTCGGGCACCTCCACGCGGCGCACCCCGCCATCCGGCTGGACCTCATCGCGGAAGCCCTTTTCCGCGATGTCCGCAGGCATGTCCGCCTCTGCGTCTTGACCAAGGCTGGACTCGCGCAGGGGATGGAACACATCCACCGGGGCTTCGCCGCCAACGGCTCCCGTGCCCAGACCATGCACTGCGGTCAGCAGCATGCGCCCGCTCTCCGGGGCCGCCGGGTCCACGGTGAAGAGCACCCCGGCGCATCTCGCCGGGACCATAACCTGGCAAAGCACGGCCATGTCGAAATCGACCAAGGGAAGCCCGGCCTGGCGGCGGTAACTTGTGGGGCTGGAACCG
>JANXYI010000061.1 GCA_025350085.1 Deltaproteobacteria bacterium | reverse complement strand
CGGCCAAGGGGCCTGAGGCCCCTTGGAACCCCCATGAAGCAAAGGGGGTGCTCTGGCGAAGACGCCCGGAGCAACCCCTTTGCTTCTGGTGGTCTTGGCATGACCCCACCACCACGCCGCAACGAAAAAGGCCCCGGGCGGATGCCCGGGGCCTTTGCGTTTGGGATGTGCTGTTGGCTGTTGCTATTTGCCGCCGCGGCCGTCGTCGCAGGGGCCGTCCTTCTTGCTGGGGCTGGCCTGCTCGGCCACGGAGGCCGTGGTGCAGCCCTTGAGGGCGCCCTGGGCCGGGGCCGGGGCCGCTGCCGGGGCCGTTGTGGGCGCGGGGATGTCCAGGCCGCCCTCGACACAGACGCGCTTGGGGTCGTCCAACTGCATCAGCTGCTGGTAGCGCTTCATGTAGCTGGTCTCGATGCCCGCGCGCAGGCGCTTGGACTCTTCGGGCATGGCCTTTTCCAGGGCCGCGTAGCGGTTCTCGCCGGAGAGGAAGGCCTGGAGGGAGCCGTCCGGGGCCTTGGACTCCAGCTTGAAGGGGTTCTGGCCCTGGTCGGCCAGCTGCGGGTTGAAGCGGTACAGCGGCCAGTAGCCGGAGGCCACGGCCAGCTTGGCCTCTTCCTGGCTCTTGCCCATGCCCTTCTTGATGCCCTGGTTGATGCACGGGGCGTAGGCGACGACCAGCGACGGGCCGGGGTAGGCCTCGGCCTCCAGCAGGGCCCGCAGGGTCTGGTTCTTGTCCGCGCCCATGCTGATGGACGCCACGTAGACGTAGCCGTAGGTCATGGCCATGCGGCCCAGGTCCTTCTTGCCGGTCTTCTTGCCGCTGGCCGCGAACTTGGCGATGGAGCCGAGCGGCGTGGCCTTGGAGGACTGGCCGCCGGTGTTGGAGTAGACCTCGGTGTCCATGACGAAGATGTTCACGTCCTCGCCGCTGGCCAGCACGTGGTCCACGCCGCCGTAGCCGATGTCATAGGCCCAGCCGTCGCCGCCGAAGATCCACACGCTCTTCTTGGTGAACAGATCGGCCATGGTGGCGATCTGGGAGAGCAGGGGGTCCTTGGTCTTGGCCAAAAGGGCCTTGAGCTTGTCGCCGGCCGCGCGGGAGGCCGCGGGGTTCATCTTGCCGTCCAGCCATTCAGCCGCAGCCTGCTTGATCTCGGTGGAGGCCTTGGCGTCCTTGACCTGCTCCATGAGCTGCACCAGCTTGGCGCGGCGCTGGTTGATGGCCATGGTGTAGCCGAAGCCGAACTCGGCGGCGTCCTCGAAGAGCGAGTTGTTCCAGGCCGGGCCGAAGCCG
This sequence comes from Deltaproteobacteria bacterium, assembly GCA_025350085.1. Lineage (GTDB taxonomy): Bacteria > Desulfobacterota > Desulfovibrionia > Desulfovibrionales > Desulfovibrionaceae > Humidesulfovibrio. The sequence continues at coordinate 1,929 of JANXYI010000061.1, read as the reverse complement.
TCCTTGTTCACGGTGTAGGGGCTGGCCGGGGCCGAGGCGCCCCAGATGGAGGAGCAGCCCGTGGCGTTGGCGATCATCATGCGCTCGCCAAAGAGCTGGGTGATGAGCTTGACGTAGGGGGTTTCACCACAGCCCGCGCAGGCGCCGGAGAACTCAAGCAGCGGCGGCTGGAACTGGCTGCCCTTGAGGCTCTCGCGCCGGAGCAGGTCGCCCTTGATGGCCAGGGTGTCGAAGAACTCCTGGTTGGGCACCTGGAGCGCGGTCTGGGTGGGCAGGGGCTTCATCTCCAGCGCCTTGGTCTTGGCCGGGCAGATGTCCGCGCAGTTGCCGCAGCCCATGCAGTCCAGCGTGTTCACCTGGATGCGGAAGCCCAGGCCGGCGAGTTCCTTGCCCTGGGCCGGGAGGGTCTCAAAGCCCTTGGGGGCGCGCTTGAGCTCGGCCGCGCTGGCCAGGGCCGGGCGGATGGAGGCATGCGGGCAGACCACGGCGCACTGGTTGCACTGGATGCAGTTTTCCTTGATCCAATGCGGCACGTTGATGGCCACGCCGCGCTTCTCGAAGCGGGAGGTGGCCACCGGGAAGGAGCCGTCCGGGGCAAAGGCGGACACCGGCAGGGTGTCGCCCTTCTGGGCCAGGATGGGCCGCATGACGTCGGAGACAAAGGCGGGCACCTTGGCTCCTGCCGCACTCTTATCCTTGGCCTTGGCCCAGATGGCGGGCACCTTGATCTCGATCAGGTTGGCGAGCGTCTGGTCCACGCCGTCCACGTTCATCTTGACGATCTTGTCGCCCTTCTTGCCGTACTCCTTCTTGATGGAGTCCTTGAGCAGCGAGATGGCCTTGTCGATGGGCAGCACCTTGGCCAGCTTGAAGAAGGCCGTCTGCATGATCATGTTGATGCGGCCGCCCAGGCCGACGGAAGCGGCGATCTTCACCGCGTCGATGGTGTAGAGCTTGAGCTTCTTCTCAACGATGGTGCGGCGCACGTCGGCCGGGAGATTGGCCTCCATGTCGGCCACAGAGCCCCAGGTGGAGTTGAGCAGGAAGGTGCCGCCGGGCCGGATGCCTTCGAGCACGTCGTAGATGTGCACGTAGCTGGCGTTGTGGCAGGCGATGAAGTCGGCCTGCTCCACCAGGTAGGTGGACTGGATGGGCTTCTTGCCGAAGCGCAGGTGCGAGACAGTGATGCCGCCGGACTTCTTGGAGTCGTACGCGAAGTAGCCCTGGGCGAACATGGGCGTGTTGTCGCCGATGATCTTGATGGCGCTCTTGTTGGCGCCGACCGTGCCGTCGCTTCCCAGGCCCCAGAACTTGCACTGCACCGTGCCCTTGGGCGTGGTGCCGAGCGCCGGGCCGAGCGGCAGCGAGGTCTTGGTCACGTCGTCGTTGATGCCGACCACGAAGTGGTTCTTGGGCTTGGCCTTGTCCATGTTCTTGTACACGGCCTTGACCATGTTCGGCCGGAATTCCTTGGAACCCAGGCCGTAGCGGCCGCCGATGATGAGCGGCATACCCTTGCCGCGCTCCATAAACGCGGTGCAGATGTCGAGGTACAGCGGGTCGCCCAGGGCGCCGGGCTCCTTGGTGCGGTCGAGCACGGTGATCTTCGCCGCGGTCTTTGGCAGCACGGCGAAGAACGAGGCGGCGTCGAACGGGCGGTACAGGCGCACCTTGATAAGCCCGACCTTCTCGCCCTTGGCCAGCATGAGGTTGATGACCTCCTGGATAGTCTCGCAGCCCGAGCCCATGGCCACGATGATGTTCGTGGCGTCCGGCGCGCCCACGTAGTCAAAGGGCTTGTACTTGCGGCCCGTGAGCTTGAGCCAGGCCGGCACCGTTTCGCAGAGGGCGTCGTTCCGGCTTTTCAGGGATATCGGCGAGAACACGCCGGACCTCATGGTGCTTTCGCTGGCCGACTGGCATTCCTAT
>JANXYI010000044.1 GCA_025350085.1 Deltaproteobacteria bacterium | reverse complement strand
CGGTCCGACCGGTCCGACCGGTCCGACCGGCCCGAGCCCAGGGCCGCGGAACCGCAGGCCGCAGCGCCCGCAACCGTTGACGCGGCCCCTGGCGCCCGTGCCGAGGTCCGTCCCGAGCCCGGCCCCGAAGCCCGTGGCGAGTCCCGGGGCACAGCCGAGCACCCGGCCCGTCCCGAGGGCGAGGCCGCACGCACCCGTCCCCGGCGCAAGCGCCGCAAGGGCCGGGGCCCCAAGCCCGCCTAGTCGGCCAGCCCAGGTCAGTTGAGTTCCACCACAATGTCTGGCCAGCAAACGCCTTACGGAGCCGAGCCAAGGAGTCGAGATTGAGCCGCTTCTTCGTCACCACGCCCATCTTCTACGTCAACGCGCGGCCGCATCTGGGCCACGCCTATACGACCATCCTGGCCGACGCCGTGACCCGCTTCCACCGGCTCATGGGCGAGGAATGCTACTTCCTCACCGGCACGGACGAGCACGGCGACAAGATCGCCAAGGCCTCGGAAGAGGCCGGGCAGTCGCCCAAGGAGTACGCCGACCAGATCAGCGCGCTGTTCCGCGGCCTCTCGCCGATGCTCGGGGCCAAGCCCGACCATTTCATCCGCACCACGGACCCGGAGCACATCAAGTGCGTGCAGAAGGTCCTGCAGAAGGTCTACGAGGCCGGGGACATCTACTTCGGCGAGTATGGCGGGCACTACTGCTTCGGCTGCGAGCGCTTCTACACCGAGAAGGAGCTGGTGGACGGCATGTGCCCGGACCACAAGACCCGGCCGGAGTACATCGCCGAGAAGAACTACTTCTTCCGCATGTCCAAGTACCAGGGCTGGCTCATCGAGCACATCAACCAGCACCCGGACTTCATCCGCCCGGCGCGCTACCGCAACGAGGTCTTAAGCCTGCTGGAGTCCGGCGCCCTGGAGGACCTCTGCATCTCCCGGCCCAAGAGCCGCCTGACCTGGGGCATCGAGCTGCCCTTTGACCCGGACTTCGTCTGCTACGTCTGGTTCGACGCGCTCATCAACTACATCAGCGCCCTGGGCTATCCGCGCGGCGAGCGCATGAAGAAGTTCTGGCCCGCCAACCACATCGTGGCCAAGGACATCCTGAAGCCCCACGCCATCTTCTGGCCGACCATGCTGAAAGCCGCTGGGCTCACGCCCTTCCAGTCCCTCAACGTGCACGGCTACTGGCTGGTGCGCGACACCAAGATGTCCAAGTCGCTCGGCAACGTGGTGGAGCCGAGGCAGATGGTCGACGCCTACGGCATCTCGGCCTTCCGCTACTTCCTGCTGCGCGAGATGGCCTTCGGGTCGGACGCCTCGTTTACGGAAGAAGCCTTGGTGGGCCGTCTCAACGCTGACCTGGCCAATGACCTGGGCAACCTGTTCAACCGCGTGCTGGCCATGACGCACAAGTATTTCGAGGGCAAGGTGCCCAGCCCCGGGGACGAGACCCTGGAGGACGCCGAACTCAAGCGCCTTGGGCGCGACGCCATGCGCGGCTATACGGCCCAGTTCGCGGAGTTCCGCACTGCGCGCGCGCTTGAAAGCCTCTGGGAGCTGGTGCGGGGACTGAACAAGTACATCGACACCACCGCGCCCTGGACCCTGTTCAAGAACCGCGACAAGGTACGCCTGGGCACCGTGATGTACATGGTGCTCGAGCACATGCGCAAGATCGCCGTGCACCTCTGGCCCGTCATGCCCGAGGCCAGCGTGAAGATGCTTGAACAGCTGGGCTGCGCCTTTGACCTGGACAAGGTGGCCCTGGCCAAGGAGCCCGAGGTCTGGGGCCTGCTCGACTCCGGCCTGGCCGTTGCCGCGGCCTCCAACCTGTTCCCGCGCGTGGAGCTGCCCGAGCCCGTGCCGCACGCGGCCCCTGGCGCACCGGCCGCCAAGCCCGCCATCCCGGCCGAAAAGAAAGGCAAGGCCGCGGCCAAGCCCGCCGAGGCTCCGGCCGCTCCCGCTGCCGAGCCGGGCGTGGCGCCCTGTATCGAGTTCGCCGACTTCCAGAAGCTCGACCTGCGTGTGGGCACCGTGCTCTCCGCCGCCAAGCACCCGGACGCGGACAAGCTCCTCGTGGTCCAGGTGGCCCTGGGCGAGGCCGAGCCCAGGCAGATCGTGGCCGGGCTGGCCGACCGCTTCAGCCCCGACGACCTTGTGGTCAAGAGGCGCGTGACCTCGGCGTCCTTGGCCACCAGGATCATGCCCTGGCTCATGAGGCCGCGCAGCTTGCGCGGGGCCAGGTTGGCGACGACCACGACCTGCTTGCCCACAAGGTCGTCGGGGCTGAAGCGGTCGGCCAGCCCGGCCACG
>JANXYI010000422.1 GCA_025350085.1 Deltaproteobacteria bacterium | reverse complement strand
CGGCCGCGGTGTCGCCCTTTGTGCCCAAGACGCACACGCCCTTCCAGTGGGAGGGCCAGATCGGCATGGACGAGATCCGCCGCCGCGTCTACCGCATCAAGGACGCGCTGAGGCCCTACAAGCGCGTGACCCTCAAGTACCACCAGCCGGAGATGAGCTATCTGGAAGGGGTCTTTTCGCGCGGCGACCGGCGTCTTGGCCCGGTCATCGAGAGCGCCTACAGAAAGGGCGCGCTGTTCTCCAGCTGGCGCGACCATCTGAGGCTGGAGCCATACCTGGAGGCGCTGGCCGAGCACGGGCTCACGGCCGAGGAGTTCCAGGGCCCGCGTGATCCGGGCTCGCCGCTGCCCTGGGACCACCTGAGCTGCGGGGTGTCCAGGGAATTTCTGCTCACCGAGCGGGGGCGCGCCCTGGAGGCCAAGCTCACCGAGGACTGCCGCTACGGGGCCTGCCGCAACTGCGGGGTATGCAGCGATGATGGCCGCGTGTCGCGCCTCAGTGCGCAGGCGGCCAGGACCGAGATCCGGCCGCGCCTGGTCTTTGCCAACCGCGACCAGGAGGACGGCCCGGATGTCCGCGTTGACGGCCGCGTTGACGGCCCGCCCGTTCAGGGAAGCGTTGATGGACGCGTTGATGGACGCGTAGATGGCCGGGCTCCGGATTTGGCTGCGGGAGAGGGCCAGGCCCAAACCGCCGAAACCCCGGCCAGCGAGCCCAAACTGGATCTGAGCGAGCGCCAGGCCCAGTACCGCATCTGGTACGAGAAGCGCGCCGAGGCCGCGTACTTGAGCCAGCTGGAGCTGCAGAGCATCCTCGAACGGGCGCTTAGGCGCACGCGCTTCCCTTTGTCCTTCAGCGCGGGCTACCACCCCATGCCGCGCATCTCCTTTGGCCGGGCGCTGCCCGTGGGCGTGGAGAGCGAGGGCGAATGGTTCACCCTGACCCTGCGCGAGAACCTGGCGCCGGACACGGTGCTCGCCGGGCTGGCCGCGCAGATGCCCAAGGGGCTGACGCCTCTGCGCATCGAGGTCATGGGCGTGCTGGAACGCACCAAACAGGCCGTGCGCGAGCAGTTCCTGGTGCGCTACACCGGAAGCGCAGAAGACGTGGCCCTGTGGCAGGGCCAGTGGGCCGGGCTCATGGCCCAGGAAAGCTTCGTGGTGGAGCGCAAGAGCAAGAACGGCCCCAAGCCCACGGACCTGCGCGCCCTGGTCTCAAGCGCAGCCATCGAGACCCCGGACGCGGTGCGCCTGACGCTCGACTGGACCCGCGACTACATGAGCCCGGCCAACCTGGTGCGCGCGGTGAACGCGGGCCTGCCACCCCTCGCCGCTGCCCTGCTCAAGACCGGGCAGGAGTTCCCGGCCTGACAGGCCAGGGAACCCAGGCCAACGACTTTCCCGCCTCTCCCCTTGTCTTTCGGGCAGCGAGGGAGCTACACGCAAGCCAGTGCCAGGAAGACTGCGCTGCGTGAGGGGGGAATATGGACATGCCTGTGAACCTGTGGAAGCCGGAGTACCTGCTCGACATCGACATCATCGACGAGCAGCACAAGAGCTTCTTCGACCTCTGCCTGAATTCCGCCATGCTTTGCGAGGCGGCCCGGACCAAGCCCATCCAGCTGCATGACCTCATCCACGTCATCTTCAACATGCGTGCCTACGCCTTCAAGCACTTCTACACCGAGGAGACCCTGCTGCTCAAGTACGGGTACCCGAGGATCTACGGCCACGCCAGCCTGCACGACATTTTCCTGCGCACCTTGCAGGAGTTCACCGCCGAGTTGCATGAGCATCTCGCCAAGGCACAGACGGCCGGGCCAGAGGCCTTTCTGGCCAACGCCACCCGCGTCAACGACGACCTCACGAACTGGTGGGGCGAGCACATCCTGACTGCAGACCAGGACTACGCGCGCCACATACGCGAACGCAAAGGACAGAAAACATAGAAGGTCAGGCTGGTTCAGTCCGGGCGCCGCCCGCCCGGCCCGGCAAACCCAGGAACCGGCCCAGGAGTTCCCGGAGCTCTCCGGGGCGGATGTCCAGGAAGCGCAGGCCCAGGCCGCGGCTGTATTCGTCGGGCCGTTCGGTGAGAACCAGGACCGCCCCGCTGTCCCCGCCCATTATTCCTCCTGCCCCGGCATCGGGGCCTGAAGAAAAGCTGCCGCTCATTTGCAGCCAGGGGAACCCAGGCATTGCCCCTTGTGGCGTGTACGTGGCCCGGGCTGCGGGGACGTTTACTTGTGCTTGCCGATGGTGACCAGCAGGGACTGGAGGGTGCGCGTGAGCTCCGGGTCGTAGCCGTGGTCCTGGACCAGGGCGGCCGCGGCCTTCATGGGCTCTTGAGCCTCGGCGTAGACCCGCTTCTCGGTCATGGCGCAATAGGAGTCGGCCAGGGCGCACAGCCGCCCCATGTCGCCCACGGCGATGCCCTGCTTCTTCTGCGGGTAGCCAGAGCCGTTGATGCGCTCATGGTGGTCCGTTACGCACTCCTCGACCTCGGGAAACTTGAGGTCGAGCTTGGCCAGCATCTCGTAGCCGATCTGGGTGTGGCGCTGGATCTTGCCCCGCTCGTCCGGGGTGAGCTGCTTGTCCTTCTCGCGGATGAAGTTCGGGACCTTGCTCATGCCCAGGTCGTGCAGGAACAGCCCGGCGGCCAGGTGGTCGAAGACCTTGCGTTTGATGTCCCCGGCCTCGTACTGCGTGGCCTTGAGCCTGCCGTGGATGGCCAGGCCCATGATGGCCGAGTTGAAGGAGTGGTTCTCCAGGCTGTGGATGGGGTGCAGGCGCCGGGTCAGGGCGCGGATGCGGTGCATGTCCTGGTACAGGTACTCGGTCAGGACCAGGATGTCCGTCCAGAACTTGGCCAGCACCATGGGCACGGGCTGGTCGAAGAACTCGGCCAGCCGCCGGGTCAGCGCCTGGGTGAAGATGTCCGCGATCTCGGTCTCGTGCAGGTTCTTGTCCACCAGCACCAGGTCCAGCTGGTAGCTGATGTGCTTGACGTAGACGGGGTGGTCGGCGCGGGAGACGAAGATGAGCCCCTCCTCCACCAGCTGGGACAGGGTCTCCACCTGCTCGTTGGTCAGCCGCTCCCCGCCCTTGCAGAAGAGCACGATGCGCGCCACGTCCTCCTGGAACCGGAACAGGTCCAGCGGCGGGCGGTACTTGCTGAAGCTCTCCAGGATGTCCAGATTGATCTGGTAGTACTGCTCGTCCAGGGCATCCGCGATGTCGGCTTTCTTTTTTTCAGCCATTACCTGTATCTCGTCTGACTTGGGGGCTGCGGCGGGCTTCTCGCCCGTCCATGTCTGCGCTTCCGGAGGATTCCCGTTTAAGGCCAGACACCCGTTTTTTTTCATCACTGCGGCCACGCACTACGCACTCGCCTTGCGTGCGTAACCGGTCCGCATCGTTCAATCTTCCGAATGGTTCCCCGGGCCACAAATACCCTTGGGTTGAGGTCTATCCTCATTTCTGGCGGAAGAAAATGTTTTTTGTGTTGACTTTCCCCTCGAATTCATAAAAAAGTGGGGCGAAGTGGTAATTCGTGGAAAAATGTGGTTGAACTAGGGGAAAACGTGCGACTACTCGGCCATGCCCACCGCAGTCTGGACCCCAAGGGACGGCTCATGCTGACCCCGGAGTTCCGCGACCAGTTCCTGGCGGAGTCGCCGGAGGGCAAGGTGGTGCTGACCATGTTCGAGGGTCAGATCATCGGCATCACGCCCGCGCAGTGGGAGGCGTTTTTGGCCGAGCTGGACAAGATCAGCGTGCCCTCGGCCACGCTCCAGGACGTGCGCCGCAAGGCCCACTTCTGCTACGCCGAGGTGATCCTGGACCGCCAGGGCCGCATCCAGCTGCCCACGCACCTGCGCAAGAGCGGCCGCATCGACCGCGACGTGGTGCTGGCCGGCGTGGGCAGGCGCTTTGAGATCTGGGACAAGGACCGTTTCGAGGCGCTGCTGGAGCAGAGCCATGCGGATGTTTCCGCCGAGATGGCCCGGGCCGACATCACCCTGCCCTTCTAGCAAGGCAGCACGGCCATGAACACAGCACACGAAGCCCCCCACATCCCGGTCCTGCTGGAAGAGATCGTGGGCTACCTAACCCCCAGGGTCGGCGGCCGCTACCTGGACGGCACCCTGGGCCTGGCCGGGCACAGCCTGGGGCTGCTCAGGGCTTCCGGCGGGCAGGCCGAGCTGGTCGGCCTGGACCGCGACGAGCAGGCCCTTGAACTCGCGCGCGAGCGTTTGAGCGAATTTCCGGGCCGGGCGCAGACCTTCCACCTGGCCTTCAGCGACTTTGAGCAGGCGCTGGCTGAGGCTGGCTGGGACAAACTCGACGGCGCGGTGCTCGACCTGGGCGTCTCCTCGCTCCAGCTGGACGAGGCCGAGCGCGGGTTCAGCTTCATGGCTGACGGCCCGCTGGACATGCGCATGGACGCCACCAGCGGCCAAGACACGGCGCGCACCCTGGTGAACAGGGCCCATTTCGAGGAGCTGAAGCACATCATCCGCGACCTGGGCGACGAGCCCCTGGGCGGAAAAATTGCCAGGGCCATCGTGCGCATACGCGAGCAGGAAGAAATCCGGACCACTGCAAGACTTGCGGAGATCGTGGCCAAGGCGTATCCACCCGACCGCCGCCGCGAGGCCCGCAACCACCCGGCCACGCGCACCTTCATGGCCCTGCGCATGGCCGTGAACAACGAGATCGGCGAAATCAAAGAATTTCTGGAGCGCATCGTGCCGTACCTGAACCCTGGAGCCCGGCTGGCCGTCATCTCCTTCCACTCCGCGGAGGACCGCGAGGTGAAGGAGGCCTTCCGCCTCTGGGCCAAGGGCTGCCGCTGCCCGCACACCCAGCAGATCTGCACCTGCGACCGCACCCCGCTGGCGCGCATCCTGACCAAGAAGCCCCAGCTGCCGACCCAGCTGGAGATGGACCGCAACCCGCGCAGCCGCAGCGCCAAGCTGCGCGTGGCCGAGCGCCTGGGCCCCGACGGCCGCCCCGCCGGCGAGGTTGCGCCGTGAGCGGGCTCAGGGGCTGGGTCCTGGCCTTTTTCTGCGCCATCAGCGGCGCGCTCCTGCTCGGCCTGTCCTCGGTCTGGATGAACATCGAGCGCATGGAACTGGCTTATGACTTGAGCAAGCTGGAGAAGGAGCTGGGCAACCGCAGCGCGCTGGCCTCCAAGCTGGAGCTGGAGCGCAACAACCTGATCTCGCCATACAGGCTCAAGCGGCTGGCGGCCACCTACGGGCTGGGACCCGTGGGGCCGGGACAGATGCGCCTGATGACCGGGCCGGGTCAGGGGAACTAGGCGGCCGGGGCGCATGAAGCGGCGGATTTCGCGCAGCCGGGAGGGCGGGCCTTCCCGGGCCAAGACCGACACCGGCAAGCTGAAGCTGCTGCTGGTGGGCCTGCTCTTCGCCGGGCTGTGGGTGACGCTCTGGGGCCGGGCCGCCTATGTGCAGCTCTACCTCGGGCCGGAACTGAAGAAGGGCGCCGAGAAGCAGAGCCTGGCCACAGGATTTGAGTTGGGGGAACGGGGCCGCATTTACGACCGCAACGGCTCCCTTTTGGCCACTAGCGTGGAGAGCAAGTCCGTGTACGCATCGCCCATCAAGGTCGACAACGCGGCCCAGGCCGCAAGCACCCTGGCCCAGATCCTGGATGTTCCGCGAAAGAACATCGAGCACGATCTGGCCTCGAAGAGGGGCTTTGTCTGGATCAAGCGCCAGATCGGCGACCGCGAGGCCCAGGCCATCGAGGCCGCGAAGCTGCCGGGCGTGTTCCTGACCAGCGAATACCGCCGCATGTACCCCAATCACCACTCCGCCGGGCAGGTGCTGGGCTTTGTCGGCGTGGACGGGCTCGGGCTCGAGGGCCTGGAGAAGCATTTCGAGGAGCGCCTGGCCGGGCGCCAGGCCAAGTACGTGGTCCAGCGCGACGCCTCGGGCCGCAGGCTGTATCTGGACGACCAGGGCCGCGAGATGGACATCCGCGGGGCCGACGTGAAGCTGACGCTCGACACCGTGATCCAGGACGCCGCCGAGCAGGCCCTGGCCGAGGCCGTGAACAAGTTCAACGGCCGCTCGGGCATGGCCATCGTGGTTAAGGTGGACACCGGCGAGATCCTGGCCCTGGCCCACTTCCCGTTCCTCAATCCGAACATGGCCGGGGAGTCCAAGCTCTCCGCGCGCCGCAACCGCGCAGCTCTCGACATGTTCGAGCCGGGCTCGACCATGAAGCCCTTTGTCTTTGCCGCCGCCCTTGAGCAGAAGGTCATCGACCAGAACAAGATCATCGACTGCGAGAACGGCAAGTGGACCCTGCGCGGCAAGGTCATCCGCGACACCCACCCCTACCACTGGCTCTCGGCCAACCGCGTCCTGCGCTACTCGAGCAACATCGGCACGGCCAAGATCGGCCTGGCGCTGGGCGCCCAGAACTACTACAGCACCCTGCGCAAGCTGGGCTTCGGCGAGCGCTCGGGGCTCGACATCCCCAGCGAGTCCGAGGGCAAGCTCAGGGCCCCCAAGGAATGGAGCGAGATCGACCTGGCCGCCATCTCCTTTGGCCAGGGCATCGGCGTCACCGGGCTGCAGATGGCCCGGGCCTACCTGACCCTGGCCAACAAGGGCCTGCCGAAGCCGCTCAAGCTCATCTTCGACCCAGCCCCGCAGCCCGCCCCCCCGGCCGAGCGCGTGTTCGGCCAGCAGACGGCTGAGACCGTGCTGTCCATGATGCGCGAGGTGGTGGAGGAGGACGGCACCGGCAAGGTGGCGCGCATCCCCGGCGTGACCATGGCCGGCAAGACCGGCACGGCCCAGAAGGCCGCGTCCACGGGCAAGGGCTACGGCGTGGACAACGTGGCCTCCTTCGTGGGCCTCATCCCCGGCGACAAGCCCGAGTTCCTGATCATGGTCATCGTGGACGAGCCCTCGCCCGTGTCCTTTGGCGGCATCGTCTGCGCGCCAGCGGTGCGCGAGATCGCCATCAAGACCCTGTCCTACTACAACCGCCTGCCCGAGGGCAAAGCCGCGCCCCAGGGCGATGAGACCACCATGCAGGGTCCGGCCCCCCGCCCGCCCTCGGCCGTGGCCGGAGCTCTCGTGCCCGACCTGACCGGCCTGCCCGTGCGCCGGGCGCTTGAGGTCCTGGGCAAGCGCGGCATCGTGCCCACGCTCAAGGGCTCGGGCATGGTCATCGGGCACCAGAAGCCGACGCCGGGCGAAGCCTGGCCCGAGGCCAGCGCCCAGGGCGGAGGCAAGGACAGCGCCAAGGACGGCGGGTTCGTCCTCTGGCTGCAGGAAGGGGGCCGCTGATGCCCGCCGCCAAGAAAGCCCGCTGGAATGAGCTGCTAGTCCTGGTGGGCCGCGGGCTCATGGTGCGCACCGACTCCCGCGCCGTGCTGCCCGGCGAGGTTTTCGTGCTCCTGCCCCAGGCAGGCGCCCAGGCCCAAGGCTATCTGGCCGATGCGCTCACGCGCGGGGCTGGCTGGATTGTGGCCGGGCCAGAGATCGCGGCGCCGCAGAACTCCACGGCCAGATTCGTTGGCGTGCCCGACGCGCAAGACGCCCTGGGCCTGCTGGCCGCCAGATATTTCCGCACCCGCGAGCAGGCCATGCAGGTGGTCGGCGTCACCGGCACCAACGGCAAGACCACCGTGACCTACCTGCTGGAGGGCCTGCTCACAGCCGCCGGACGCAAGGTCGGGGTGCTCGGCACAGTCAGCTACCGCTGGCCCGGTGTGAGCATCGAGGCCAGCCTGACCACCCCGGGCTGCTGGCAGCTGCACGAGCTCTTCAGCCGGATGTCCGCCGCTGGCGTGG
>JANXYI010000411.1 GCA_025350085.1 Deltaproteobacteria bacterium | reverse complement strand
CCGGCCTACCCCATCCACCCTTACGCCGCCATCATCGCCGGGGCCGACGTGCGCCGCATCCCCATGGGCAAGGACCGCGACTTCCTGGAAGACCTGCAGATCGCCGTGAAGCAGACCTGGCCCAAGCCCAAGCTGCTGGTCATCAACTACCCGCACAACCCGACCACCATCTGCGCGGACGTGGACTATTTCCAGAAGCTCGTGGACTTTGCGAAAGAAAACGGGATGTACATAATCCACGACATGGCCTACGCGGACTTCACCTACGACGGCTATGTGGCCCCGAGCTTTTTGCAGGCCAAGGGCGCCAAGGACGTGGCCGTGGAGTTCTTCTCGCTGACCAAGAGCTACTCCATGGCGGGCTGGCGCGTGGGCTTCTGCTGCGGCAACCGCGACATGGTCCAGGCCCTCACGCGCATCAAGAGCTACCTGGACTACGGCATCTTCCAGCCCATCCAGATCGCCGCCTGTACCGCGCTAAACGGACCGCAGGAGTGCGTGCGCGAGATCATGGACGTGCACCAGGACCGCCGCGACGCGCTCATCGACGGCCTGCACCGCGCGGGCTGGATCGTGCCGCCGCCCAAGGCCACCATGTTCGTCTGGGCCGAGATCCCGGACGAGTTCAAGCACCTGGGCAGCGTGGAGTTCTCCAAGCTGCTGCTGCGCGAGGCCGAGGTGGCGGTATCGCCCGGCCTGGGCTTCGGCAACTACGGCGACGACCACGTGCGCTTCGCCCTGGTGGAGAACCGCCACCGCATCAACCAGGCCACGCGCAATTTGAAGAAGTTCTTCGGAAAATAGGGAACATCATGGACACCTTGCGCCTCGGACTCGCCGGTTTCGGCACGGTCGGCTCGGGCCTGGCCAAGATCCTGCTGGAGAACCGCGAGATCATCAGTGCACGCACCGGCCGCGACATCGGCATCAAGACCGTGCTGGTGCGCGACCTGGCCAAAAAACGCGCCGTGGACCTGGGGCCTTCGGTGCGCTTCACCACCAGCGCCGACGAGCTGGTGCATGATCCGGACATCGACGTGGTGGTGGAGCTCATGGGCGGCATCGACGCGGCCCGGAGCCTCATCACCCGGGCGCTTGAGTCCGGCAAGCACGTGGTCACGGCCAACAAGCACCTGCTGGCCCTGCACGGGCCGGAGCTGTCCGCCCTGGCGGCTTCGATGGGCCTGGGGCTCTTCTATGAGGCCAGCGTGGCCGGGGGCATCCCCATTGTGCAGGCCCTGCGCGAGAGCCTTGGCGCCAACCGCATCGAGCGCCTGGTCGGCATCCTGAACGGCACGGCCAACTACATCCTGTCCGAGATGACCTCGAACCACCTTGAGTTCACGCAGGCCCTCAAGCAGGCCCAGGACCTGGGCTATGCCGAGGCCGACCCGACCTATGACATCGAGGGCCTGGACACGGCCCACAAGCTCGTGGTGCTCATCCGCCTGGCCTACGGCCGGGACTTCCCTCTCTCCCAGGTGCCGGTGCGCGGCATCACCCAGGTCACGCCGCTGGACATCGAGTTCGCCCGCGAGTTCGGCTACCGCATCAAGCTGCTGGCCCAGGCGCGCGAGGTGGACGGACGCATCGAGGCCAGCGTGCAGCCCACGCTGGTCAAGTACACCTTCCTCTTGGCGCGGGTGGGCGGCAACTTCAACGCCGTGCGCGTGGAAGGCAACGCCGTGGGGCCCATCATGCTCCACGGCCAGGGCGCAGGCGACCTGCCCACGGGCAGCGCGGTCATGGCCGACATCATGGCCATCTGCCGGGGCCTGGCCGTGCCGGGCTGGCGTTTCGACAACACGGGTTTCGGCAACCGGCCCCTGCCCCAGGCCGAGATCCTGCCGGCCAGCGACTCCGTGGCCATGTACTACTTCCGCTTCTCCGTGGCCGACCGGCCCGGCGTCATGGCGGCCATCGCCCACGCCATGGCCGACCACGGCATCTCCATTGCCCAGGCCCAGCAGAAGGGCGACATGTCCGGCTCGGACGTGCCCATCGTGTTTTTGACCCACAACGCGCGCGCCTCGGCCGTGGCCGAGACCATCCGCGAGATCGACGCCATGAGCTTCACCGTGCGGCCCACGGTCCAGTTCCCCATCCTCTAATCCGGACGGACCGAGCGCATGAAACTGCTTTTCCTCATCGCCGACGGCATGGGCGGCTGGCCGGGCGAGATGCCCGGCGACAAGACCTGCCTGGAGGCGGCCGCAACGCCGAACATGGACGAACTGGCCGCATCCGGCGTGGTCGGCATCTGCCGGACCATCCCCGAGGGCTTGCCACCCGGCTCGGACGTGGCCAACATGTCGCTGCTGGGCTTCAACCCGGCCCAGCTGCATACCGGCCGCGGGCCCATCGAGGCCGCTGCCCAGGGGCTTAAGCTCGACTCCGACGACCTGGTCTGGCGGCTGAACCTGGTCCGCGTGAGCGAGCTCTCGCCCACGGGCCGGATGCTCGACTATTCGTCCGGGCACATCACCACAGAGGTGTCTGAACCCCTGGTGCGCGACCTGCAGGCGAACCTGGGCGACGAGTGTTTTCAATTTTACCCCGGCGTGCAGTACCGGCACCTGCTGGTGCACAAGCACGGCGCGGGCGAGCCCGAGGCCACACTCAAGATCAGCCCGCCGCACGACATCACGGACAAGTCCCTGCGTGCGGACCTGCGCGAGTTCTCGCGCGCGGCGCGCATGTGGGACCTGCTCTTCCTGGCCGAGGAACGCCTGGCCGAGACCGCCAAGCACACCCAGGCCAACGCGGTCTGGCCCTGGGGCCAGGGACGGCCGCTGGGCCTGCCGGACTTCCACACAACCTTTGGCCGCCGGGGCGCGGTGATCTCGGCCGTGGACCTGGTGCGCGGCCTGGGCCGGGCCGCAGGCATGGAGGTCGTGGACGTGCCCGGCGCCACGGGGCTGATTGAGACCAACTACCAGGGCAAGGTGGACGCCGCCCTGAAGTTCCTGGAACACGGCGATTTCGCCTTCGTGCATTTGGAAGGCCCGGACGAGTGCGGCCATGCAGGCAACGCGGCCGAAAAGACCGAGGCCATCAGCCGCTTTGACGCGCGCATCGTGGGCCCGTTGCGTAAAGCGCTCGCCGGGCAGGACGTGGCCCTGCTCATCACCTGCGACCACTTCACGCCCATTGCCGAGAAGACCCACACGCCCGACCCTGTGCCCTTTGTGCTCTGGCACCCGGGCTGCGCGGCCACGGGCTGCGAGCCGCCCGAGGTCCCGGCCTTCAGCGAGGCGCTGGCCCGCTCCACGGGCCTGGTCATCGAGGCCGGCCATGAGCTGCTGCCCTGGGCCCTGCACCAGCTTGCGGGCCAGCTGTCGGACCAGCCCGGAGACTAGGCATGGACTTCCCCAAGGTCTTCCCCGAGCCCGACGCCTGGCTGGCGCACCGGGTGTCCTACGGCGAGACCGACGCCATGGGCGTGCTCTATTACGCGGAATACCTGCATGTTTTCGAGCGTTCGCGCGGGCTGTTCATCCGCGAGCGCGGCATGAGCTACAACGAGGTCGAGCAGCGCGGCATCCTCTTGCCCGTGCGCGAGGCCTGGTGCCGCTACCGCAGCCCGTCGCGCTACGACGACGAGATCCACGTGCACTGCGGGATTTCCGAGTGGAACCGCGCGTCCCTGCGCTTTGTCTACGAGATCAGGAATCCCGGCCGCGACCGCCTGCTGGCCCAGGGCTCAACCGAGCACGCCTGCGTGAACAAGGAAGGCCGTCCCGTTGGCGTGCCGGGCTGGCTGAGGGCCCTGTTCAGCACCCCGGCCTGAGCCCAGGACAACCAGGCCCGCGACAGTAAGCACTCCCTTGCCATTTTCCCCTTGCCCTGGGCAGCGTTCGGCGTAAAACCCAGCTTTCGCCAACGCCGCCAGGAGCCATGCATGTTCACGGACACCCACGCCCACGTCTTCCACCCCAAGATCGCGGCCAAGGCCCTGGCCCAGCTCACGGCCCACTACGGCCTGAAGCCCCGGGGCACGGGCCTCTTGGACGACCTGCTGGCCCGCGCCGATTGCGCCGGCATCAGCCGCGTGGTGGTGCACACCGCGGCCACAGACCCCACCCAGGTCATCCCGGCCAACAACTGGGCCATGGAACTCATGCGCTTAAGCCCGCGCGTCACGGCCTTCGGCACCCTGCACCCGGACTTTGCCCACCCGGAAAAGGAGCTGGACCGGCTAGAACGCGCAGGCATCACCGGCCTCAAGTTCCACGCCGACTTCCAGGGGTTTTTCCTGGACGACCCCAAGTTCTTTACCCTCATGGAGGCCGTGGGCAGCCGCTTCACACTCATGTTCCACGTGGGCGACCGGCTGCCGCCCGCGCAGAATCCCTCCTGCCCCATCAAGCTGGCCAGGCTCAGGCGCGCCTTTCCCGGACCGGTGATGATCGCCGCGCATCTGGGCGGGTACCTGCACTGGGAATATGCCCTGGAGCACCTGGCCGGGCAGGATGTATATCTGGACACGTCCAGCTCGCTACGGATCATTGGCGACGAGACTTTGCGCGGGCTCATAGCCCGCCACCCGGCCGAACGCCTGCTCTTTGGCAGCGATTACCCGCTCTTCGACCCGGCTGACGAGATCCCGCTCATCGAGAGTCGCCTCGTGCCCCTGGGCCTGCGCGTGGAGGACGTGCTGTCCGCAGGCACGCGGCTGTTCCCGGCGCGCGGCGCAGCCTAGCCCGCACTTTCAATCCGCCTGAAATGAAAAAAGCCCCGGCCAGCGTCACTGACCGGGGCTTTGTATTTCAATGCTTGAGCTTTTCTTGGGGCTGTTCCCAAGGGATGGATTTTGTTTCCTGGCCAGGAGCGGACCGGTTTGGGGCCAGGGATAGTACTCTCGCGGTACAGCCCTGGACCCGAACCGGGACGCGACGAAACCAGGGGGCAAAAGACACCCTTTGGGGCAGCCCCTAGGAACACTCCTCCAAGGCCTTGAAGCCCGGCAGCTCCTTGCCTTCCAGGAACTCCAGGAACGAGCCGCCGCCGGTGGAGATGAAGCTGAAACGCTCGCCCAGGTGCGCCTGGTGCACCACGGCGTCCGTGTCCCCGCCGCCCACGATGCTTAAAGCACCGGACGCCACGATGGCCTTGGCCACGCCGATGGAGCCCGCGGCAAAGGCCGGGTTCTCGAAGGCGCCCATGGGCCCGTTCCAGACCACGGTCTTGGCTTTCTTCAGGACTTCGGCAAAGACCAGCAC
Organism: Deltaproteobacteria bacterium; assembly: GCA_025350085.1. GTDB lineage: Bacteria > Desulfobacterota > Desulfovibrionia > Desulfovibrionales > Desulfovibrionaceae > Humidesulfovibrio. Next base: position 2,747 of record JANXYI010000411.1, on the reverse strand, counting down.
ACTCTTGGGCCCGATGTCCAGCGCCATGAGCCCGGCAGGCACCGGCCCGGTGTGCGAGGCCACTGCCGGGACAGTGTCCTTCATGCTCGTTGCGAGCACGAAGTCCACAGGCAGGTGGATCTGGGTGCCTGCATCTGGCGCGGCGGCCAGGATGGCCCGAGCCTCGTCCAGCAGCTCGAGTTCCACCAGCGAGGCGCCCATGTCGATGCCCTGGGCCAGCCGGAAGGTGTTGGCCATGGCCCCGCCGATGATCAGGTTGTCCACCTTCCCCAGCAGGTTCTTCAGGATGCCGAGCTTGCTCGACACCTTGGACCCGCCGGACACGGCCATGTACGGCCGCTCCGGGTTGGAGAGCCTGCCGTGCAGGAACTCCCATTCCTTCTGCATCAAGAGCCCAGCGCAGGCCTTCGGCGCAAACTTCGGGGCCTCGGTCACCGAGGCGTTGGGCCGGTGGGCCACGCCAAAGGCGTCGCTCACGTAGACGTCGATCCCGGCCACGAGCTCTTTCGCAAACCCCTCGCGCTCGGCCACGTCCTTGGAGGTCTCGGCCTTGTAGAAGCGCAGGTTTTCCAGCATGAGCACCTGGCCTGGCCCCAGCTCCGCGATGAGCTTCTTGACCTCCGGCCCAATGCAGTCCGCGGCCAGCGGCACGCTTAAGCCCAGCATCCCGGCCAGGTGCGCGGCCACAGGGGCCAGCGAGAGCTCGGGCGTGGGCCCGGCCTTGGGCTGGCCCAGGTGGCAGCAGATGACCACGGCCGCGCCGCCGCCCAGCAGGTGACGCAGGGTGGGCAGGCTTTCACGGATGCGGGTGTCGTCCGTGACGCGCGTGCCGTCCAGCGGCACGTTGTAGTCCACGCGGATGAGGACCTTCTTGCCCTTGATGTCGATGTCCTTGAGCGAGCGCATGGTACCGTCCGTTACAGGCCCTTGTCGGCCATGAGCTTGATGAGGTCCGCCACGCGGCAGGAGTAGCCCCATTCGTTGTCGTACCAGGTGACGATCTTGGCCAGACCGGAACCGGAAACCACGGTGTATTCCGCGTCGATGATGCTGGAGCGCGGGTCGCCGCGGAAGTCCGTGGACACCAGCGGCCGCTCGGAGAAGCCGAGGATGCCCTTGAGCGGTCCTTCGCTGGCGGCCTTGAGCTTGGCGCGCAGGGTGGCCGTGTCCGTGGGCTCCCTGAGCGTGCAGGCGAAGTCCACGATGGACACCGTGGGCGTGGGCACGCGAAGCGAGTAGCCGTCGACCTTGCCCTTGAGCTCCGGGATGACCAGCGCCACGGCCTTGGCCGCGCCGGTGGATGTGGGCACGATGTTCAGCGCCGCGGCCCGGGCGCGCCGGAGGTCCTTGTGCGGCAGGTCCAGGATGCGCTGGTCGTTGGTGTAGCTGTGGATGGTGCACATGAGCCCGTTGACCACGCCAAAGGCGTCGTTGACGACCTTCACGGCCGGGGCCAGGCAGTTGGTGGTGCAGGAGGCGTTGCTCACGATGTGGTGCTTGACCGGGTCGTAGAGGTGCTCGTTGACCCCGATGACGATGGTGATGTCCTCTTCCTTGGCCGGGGCGGAGATGATGACCTTCTTGGCCCCGGCGTCGATGTGCGCCTGGGCCTTGGGACCGGTGGTGAACAGGCCCGTGGACTCGATGACGATGTACCCCGAGGTCGGCCCAGGGCAGGTTGCGCGGGTCGCGCTCGGCGTAGCAGGCCACGGACCAGTCGCCGTAGTCGATGCCGCCGGAGGCGTTCACGCTGACCGCATGCGGGGATTTGCCGTAGGTGGAGTCGAACTCCAGCAGATGCGCGCTGGTGTTCACGTCGTAGAGGTCGTTTAAGGCCACGACGCTGCAGACGTCCTTGTGGTTGTCGTAGATGGCCTTCAAGACCTGTCTGCCGATGCGGCCGAAGCCGTTGATGCCGATGCGCAGGCTCATGATGGCCCCCTAGTCTTCGAAGATGCGGTTCTCATAGGAGGCCAGCATCTCGTAGTCGGTTTTGAGCGACTGGTGCAGCCGCGCGTTCTCGATGGCCACGGCGGAGAGCGCGGCCACGGCCTGGAGGAAGTCCTTCTCCAGGTCGTCGAACTCGCGCTGGGTGGCGGTGTAGATGCGTATGAGCCCGATGGCCTTGCCTTCGACGATGAGCGGCGTCACGAGCACCGAGACGATGCCTTCCTTCTTGGCCGCCTCGCCGTACTGGAAGCGCGGGTCGCTCTGGACGTTGGCGATGTGGATGGTCCTGCCGGAGATGACCTCGCGGTCCACCTCGCTGTGGTCCAGGTCCACCGCGCCCTTGCGGAAGTACTCCTTGGACAGGCCATAGGAGGCGCTGGACAGGAGGCGTTTGCCGGATTTGTCCAGCAGGCGCAGGGTGCAGCCCTTGGCATCCAGGGCCAGGGCGATCTGTTCGGTCACAGAGGCAAGGACGTTGGCGGGCTCAAGGCTCGAGTTCACTTCCTGGGCCACGGCGGCCAGGGTGCGGAAATAGCGTTCAAACCTGTCGGGTGTCATCATGGGGCCTCCTGGGTTTCAGTTCCCAATATACCCAGGCTCCGGTAAATATGCTAGCGGGAATACCTGATCGGACCGAAATATATCAATACAAGCAGGGCTGTCGACCGGCCGGTCGCGTGGACCCTGCCTGGCGCCAAAAAAAGGGGAGGGCTCGCGCGCCCTCCCCTGCCTGTTCACATGGGTGGAACTAGCCGAAGGCCGCCACCTTCTTGATGAGGCGCACCAGCTGGTGCGTG
>JANXYI010000382.1 GCA_025350085.1 Deltaproteobacteria bacterium | reverse complement strand
TCCTTGACCGGGGCCTTCAGCTCCGGGGCACCGGCGGATTTGCCCTCAACCCTGGCCGGGGCGGCCTTGGCCGCGGGGGCGGGCTTGAACTCGGCCACCTGGGCAGGCGCTGTCTGGGGCGCAGCCAAGGGTTTGACCATGCCCGCCGGGACAAAGCCCACGGCGTGCGCCTCGGAGGAGGCGGAAGCGCTCAAGGGGAACAGGGCATAGAACCCGTCGCGCAAGAATCCGGTCTGCACGCGTTCGCCCGGGGCCAGCACAGCCACCACCGGGGACTTGAGCGAGCGCTCCTTGTGCACCTCGGTGCGGGCCTCCACCAGGCTGATCTGGCCAGCCGGATTGGCCTCCGCGGCCAGGGAGGCGGCGGCTGAAAGCACAACAAGCAGGGCCAGCAGCAGGGCCGGAAAGAGGCTGGCGGCGTGATCTCGCCCGTGTCGCTCATGCCTCACTTCAGTTTCTCCTTCTTGAGGGAATCAAGGCCGGCCGGGATCAGCTCCGCCACGACACCGCCCGCGGCAGTGAGCTCGCGGGTCTCCAGGTTGATCTCCACAGTGGTGGCGTTCACGGCGAAATCCGGCCTGGTGATGACCACCCGGCCCTTGAGGTAGATCTTTTTCATGGCCCCGATGTAGTCGAACACGTCCGAGGTCAGGGCGAAGCTGCCAAAACGGCCGCTGATGTTGTCGTGCAGGGTCACGGTGTTGCCCGTCTGGTTCACCTCGCCCGTGTCGGACTTGATGAATATCTCCTGGCGGTCCACGCCAACGTAGGCGGACAACTGGGGCCGCAGGACCTGCACGATGCGCTGGTCCACGCTGTAGTGGGCGCTTCTGGCCCGAATGCGCCAGAGCACCTTCCCGTCAGCGCCCTGCACCAACTCCAGGTCCTCGGCCATGACGTCCGGTTCCGGGGCCTTGGCCACAGACCTTTCAGCCGTACTCCCCCGCCTGCCCCGCTGGTCGTTGACCACCAGACCGATGGCCAGGCCGAGCACGAAGATCAGCACGAGGTACAGTACAGGCTTGCGCATTCATCCGCCCCATTTCTCCCAGGCTGCCGCGTACTGGCCCCGGCAGGTCAGGAGGAACATGATGGCCTCCCGGACCGCACCCTGGCCGCCATGCAACCTGGACACCCATTTCGCCAGCCGCAGAATCTCCGGCTGGGCATTGGCCACGGCCATGGGCAGGCCGACTACCTGCATCACGCCCGCGTCCACCCAGTCATCGCCCAGATAGGCGATCTGGGTCCGCGCGCAGCCCAAACGGCTGCAAATTCCATCCATGAGCGGCACCTTGTCCACATGTCCGGCGTGGTACTCCTCGATGCCCAGCTCGCGCACCCGCTTCTCCACGGCCCCATGTGTGAGGCCCGTGATGACCGCGACGGTAAGCCCGAAGGATTGTGCAATCTTTATTCCAAGGCCGTCCTGGACATGGAAGCGCTTGGTGACGTTACCCAGGTGGTCGTAGTACAGCCCGCCGTCGGTGAGCACCCCGTCGACGTCCAGGATAAGCAGCTTGACGTCGCGCGCCAGGGTCTGGACCAAGGGGTCAATGGCGGGGTCGACACTGGTGTTGAGGCCGGGGTTAACGCCGGGTTCACTGGGCACTGGGCACGCTCCAGATGGCCAGCAGCCTCTTCAGCAGGCCTTCGACCTGGCTTAGCGGTAGGCTGTTGGGGCCGTCGCACAGGGCGCGGTCCGGGTCCGGGTGGACCTCGATGAAGACGCCGCTGGCGCCAGCGGCCACGGCGGCCGAGGCCAGCGGGGCCACGAACTCGCGCTGCCCGCCCGAGGCCCCGCCCTGCCCGCCCGGCAGCTGCACGGAGTGCGTGGCGTCAAAGATCACGGGCGCGCCGAGATTGCGCATGATGGCCAGCCCGCGCATGTCCACCACGAGGTTGTTGTAACCGAACGAGGAGCCGCGCTCGGTGAGCCAGAAGCGGCCGTTGCCAGCGCTGCGCAGCTTATCGGCCGCGTTCTTCATGTCCCAGGGCGCCAGGAACTGGCCCTTCTTGACGTTGACGATGCGCCCGGTCTCGGCCGCGGCGATGAGCAGGTCGGTCTGACGACAAAGAAATGCTGGAATTTGAAGCACGTCAGCCACCTCGGCCACGCGTTCGGCCTGCTCCGGCAGGTGGATGTCCGTGACCACGGGCAGGCCCGTGACCTCGCGCACCTCAGAAAGCCAGGCCAGGCCCATGTCCAGGCCCGGGCCCCGGAAGCTCGCGGCCGAGGTCCGGTTGGCCTTGTCGTAGGAGCTCTTGAAGACCAGGGTCAGCTCCAGGCGCTGGGCAATGGCCGCCAGCTCCTTGGCCACGTCAAGGGCCAGCTGGCGGCTCTCCAGCACGCAGGGCCCGGCCAGAACGAACGGCCCTGTCAGGCTTTTGGCATAGAGCGCGGCGGAGTCGATGGTCATTACAATACCTTGGCCTGCACTGCTGCGGCGCGGATGAACTCGCGGAACAGCGGGTGCGGCCGCATGGGGTTGGACTTGAACTCCGGGTGGAACTGGCAACCCAGGAACCAGGGGTGTCCGGGCAGTTCGACCATCTCCACCAGTTCCTCGTCCGGCGAGGTGCCGGAGAGCACCAGACCGGCCTTCTGCAAGGCATCGGAATACTTGTTGTTGAACTCGTAGCGGTGCCTGTGGCGCTCCTCGATCTTGGGCTCGCCGTAGGCCTCCATGGCCTTGGTGTCCTTGACCACGCGGCAGGGGTAGGAGCCCAGGCGCATGGTGCCGCCCTTGTTGGAGGCCTCGTCGCGCTTCTCGACCTTCTTCTTCCTGAAGTCGTACCACTCGGTCATCAGGTAGATCACCGGGTCCGGGGTGAACTCGTCGAACTCCTGGGAATTGGCCTTTTCCAGGCCCAGCACGTGGCGCGTGAACTCGATGACCGCCAGCTGCATGCCCAGGCAGATGCCGAAGAAGGGCACCTTGTTCTCTCGCGCGTACTTGATGGCCAGGATCTTGCCCTCGATGCCGCGCGAGCCGAAGCCGCCGGGCACCAATATGCCGTCCAGATTTTTCAGGCGCTTGTCCACGTTCTTGGGCGTGATCTCCTCGGAATTGACGTACTCGAGCTCGAGTGCCACCTCGTTGGCCACGCCGCCGTGGACGAGCGCCTCGTGCAGGCTCTTGTAGGCCTCCTTCAGGTCCACGTACTTGCCCACGATGCCGATGGTGCAGCGGCCCTTGGGGTTCGCTATGCGCCGGTTCAGCTCCTTCCAGGAGTCCAGCTCGGCGTTCTTGGCCGGGAGCTTCAAGAGGATGGCGATCTTCTGGTCCACGCCCTCGTGGTAGAACTCCATGGGCACCTGGTAGATGCTCTGCACATCCACGGCCGAGAACACGGCGTCGCGGTCCACGTCGCAGAACAGCGCGATCTTGGCGCGCAGGTCGGCGGGCAGCGGCACCTCGGAGCGGCACAGGATGATGTCCGGCTGGATGCCGATGCTGCGCAGTTCCTTGACGCTGTGCTGGGTGGGCTTGGTCTTGAGCTCGCCTGCCGCGCGCATGTAGGGCACCAGCGTCAGGTGGATGTAGAGCACGTTCTCCTTGCCCAGGTCGTTCTTGAGCTGGCGGATGGCCTCCAGGAACGGCAGGCCCTCGATGTCGCCCACGGTGCCGCCGATCTCGATCAGGGCCACG
>JANXYI010000333.1 GCA_025350085.1 Deltaproteobacteria bacterium | reverse complement strand
GCCGATTTTGCGCCCTTCTGGGCCGGGGCCAATTCGAGGTCGATCTCCAGGCGGTCCAGGTGCGCGCCGATGAGCTTGACGCGCACGGCCTGCCCGGCGCGGATGACCCGGCCGGTGCGCTGGCCGAGCAGCATCTCGCGCTCCTTGAGATAGCCGTAGTAGTCGTCGAGCATGGTCGACAGGCGGATGAAGCCCTCGGACAACACCTCGGTCAGCTCGACCCAGAACCCGTAGTCCATGAGGCCCGTGACCACGCCCGCGAATTCGCGACCCTCCTGGCCGCGCAGCACAAGGCAGACGTAGCGCTTGTGGCATTCGCGCTCGGCCTCCTGGCTCACGCGCTCGCGTGCCGAGAGGTGCTGGCCCATTTCGGCCAGCTTTTTGAAGCCCGGCACAGGCATCCCCTGGTCGCCCAGGGCGCGCTTGACCAGCCGGTGCACGATGAGGTCGGCATAGCGCCGGATGGGCGAGGTGAAGTGGGCGTAAGACTCGCTGGCCAGGCCGAAGTGGCCCTCGTTGTCCGGCTGGTAGCGCGCCTGCTTCATGCTGCGCAGGACCATGCGGTGTACCAGGAACTCGCGCTCCGTGCCCAGGACCGAGGTGAGCATCCGTCCGATGGCCTCGGGCGTGAAGTCCTCGTCGCTGAAGCGGCCCTGACGCGCGCGTTTGGGCGCGGCCTCGCCGTCCAGGCGCGAGAGCAGGGTGTAGAGCGTCTCCAGCTTTTCGCGGTCGGGTGCTGCGTGTACGCGGTACAGGCAGGGCAGGGCGTGGGCCTGCAGGAATTCGCTCACAGCCTCGTTGGCCGCGATCATGAACTCCTCGATGAGCTGGTGCGCGAAGTGGCGCACCTTGGGGATCACCGACGTGGGCTGGCCGCCTTCGTCGAACTGGACCTCGCCTTCGGGGAGGTCGAAGTCCAGGCTGCCGCGCTCCAGGCGGCGCAGGCGCATCTTGCGCGCCAGCTCCTCGGCCGCGTCGAGCATGGCCACCACGGCCTCGCTCGATTCCGCTGCGAGTTCGGTGCGGGCTGCGGGCAGCTTGTCCACACACACGTCGCGTGCGCGGTCATAGGTCAGCCGGGCGTGGCTGGAGATGACGGCGTTCATGACGCGCACCTCGCCGGGACGGCCGTCAGGGCCCATATCCATGCGCACGGCCACGCTGAGCCGGGGCACATGCGGGTTCAGGCTGCACAGGCCGTTTGACAGCGCGTGCGGGAACATGGGCTCCACCGAGGACGGGAAATAGTAGGAGTTGCCGCGCTCATAGGCCTCGCGGTCCAGCGCCGAGCCCAGCGGCACGTAGTGGGCCACGTCGGCAATGGCCACCCAGAGGACAAAGCCCCGGGCCTTCTTTTCCACGAAAATGGCGTCGTCGAAGTCCCGCGCGGTCTCCCCGTCGATGGTCACAAAGGGTCGGCTGCGCAGGTCCTCGCGCTTTCCGAAATCAGCCTCGGCCGGGACCTTGGGCAGCTTTGCGGCCTCACTCAGCGTGTCATCCGGGAAGCTGGTGGGCACGCCGTGGTTGGCCTTGACCAGCGATTCCTGGACCTTGGCCTCGGATTCCGGGCCCAGGCGCGAGAGGATGCTGCCCGACCAGAGGGCCGGGTCCAGCTGCTCGCCGGGCGCGGCCAGGGCGATGTCGCCCTTGATCAGGCCTAAGCCCGGGTCCACGTGCTCGGCCAGGATGGCGAAGTCCAGGCGCGGGTCCGTGGGGCGGCAGAGCAGGCTGCCCTCTCCGGCCGAGCGCATGACGCGCACAGGCAGGACGCTCCTGCCGCGCTCCACGATGCGCACCACGCGGCCCTCGTGGTTGCGGGTGGCGTTCTCGCGGGTGATGGCTACGGCCACGCGGTCGCCGTGCCAGGCCCCGGCCGTGTCCTGGCCCAGGAACACGTCCTTGCGCCGGGGGTCGTCGGGGATCAGGAAGGCCACGCCCGAGCGTTGGATCTGCACCTTGCCGGTGATCAGGTTCACCCGTTCGAGCGGGGCATAGGCGCGCCCGAGCTGGATGAGCTTGCCCTCGGCCACCAGGGATTTCAGCATGTCCTCGACCTCGCCGCGCTTGCGGCGGTGCAGGCCGAGC
>JANXYI010000330.1 GCA_025350085.1 Deltaproteobacteria bacterium | reverse complement strand
TTCCTGTTCCTGGCGCTGGGCGCCCTGCTCTACTTCCTGTTCCTGGGCCTGCTCTTCGGGATCACGGGCCAGGCCTGGGGGCAGCTCTTCCAGCAGCCGGGCATCGTGCTGGCCCTGACCGTGATCATCTTTGCCCTGAGCCTAAGCCTGCTCGGGGTGTTCACCCTGCCGGTCATTGACCTCAAGTTCGACCAGATGACCACCCACCCCCGGCTGCAGTCGTTGTTCACCGGCATGCTGACCACGCTGCTGGCCACCCCGTGCAGCGGGCCGTTTTTGGGCGGGGTGCTCGGCTGGGCGCTGCTGCAGCCCCCGTACATCGTGACCATCGTGCTGCTCAGCATCGGCCTGGGCATGGCCTCGCCCTACCTGCTGCTCTGCGCGTTCCCGGCGCTGGCCCGCTTCTGCCCCAAGCCCGGGGCCTGGACCGGGCTGGTGGAGCGCCTGGTGGCCCTGTTCCTCATGGGCACCTGCATCTACCTTTTGAACATCCTGCCCGAGGCCATGCTCGTGTCCGCCCTGGTGCTGCTCCTGGTCACCGCGGTCTCCTGCTTGCTCTGGGGCTCGGCAGGGCCGGGGTTCGACACCCGACGCGCCTGGGGCCTCAAGCTCCTGGCCGTGCTGCTCATCGCGGTCAGCGCCTGGTGGGTCCTGCTGCCCCACCCCAAGACCCAGTGGGAGCGCTACTCGCCCCAGGCCCTCATGGCCCGGCTCGGCCGGGAGACCATCCTGTTGGACTTCACGGCCGACTGGTGCCCGACCTGCAAGGTGCTCGAGCAGACCAACCTGACCCCGGGCCGCATGGCTGAGCTGCAGGAAAAGTACGGGGTGCGGCTCATGAAGGCCGACCTGACGGAGAAGAACCCCGAGGCCGAGGCCCTGCTCGCCGCCCTGGGCAGCAAGAGCATCCCGCTGTTGGCCATATTCCCCAAAAACGCCCCGCAGGAACCCCTTGTCCTGCGCGACCTGTTCACCCCCCCGCAACTGGAAGAAGCCGTGGCCCAGGCCGCGCGACCCTAGGAGAAATCATGCTGTCCTTCACCTTCCGCCTGCCCACCACCCTTGTCTTCGGCCCGGGCAGGCTCAATGAACTGGAGACCACCACGTTTCTGCCCCAGGGCAGGAAGGCCATGCTCGTCTGCGGCGCCAGCGGCAACATCCTGCGCCAGGGCTACCTGGACCGCGTGCAGGGCCTGCTGGCCGCCAGGGGCGTCAAAAGCGTGGTCTTTGACCAGGTGCGCGCCAACCCCCGCACCGAGGACGTGGACGCGGCCGCGGCCAAGGCCCGCGAGATGGGCGTGGACTTTGTGGTAGGCATCGGCGGCGGCAGCGTCCTCGACTCGGCCAAGTGCATCGCCCTGGCCGCTGCCAATGAGGGGCTGTTCTGGGAGAACATGCTGGGCCAGAAGTATGCGGATGCCAAGGGACTGCCCGTTGTGGCGGTCCCCACCACCGCGGGCACGGGCACCGAGGGCAACGCCGTGGCCGTGCTCTGCGGGCCCGAGGGCAAGCGCGGCTTCGTGCACCCGGCCTTTTCCCCGGTCCTCGCGCTCATCGACCCGGAGCTGACGCGCTCGGTGCCGCAGCGCCTGACCGCCATCACCGGCATGGACGCCTTTTTCCACGCCGTGGAGTGCTTCCTGTCCACGGCCCGGCAGCCCATGACCGACATGCTCTGCCTCGAGGCCGCACACCTGGTGACGCGCTTCCTGCCCCAGGCCGTGGACGACGGCAACGACATCAATGCGCGCACGGCGCTCGCCTGGGCCAGCACGGCTGCGGGCATGTGCCTGTCCCTGTCCTCGCCCATTTCCCAGCACGCGCTGGAATACTCCTTCAGCGGCTCCAACCCCAAGGCCGAGCACGGCGCGGGCCTGGTGCTGCTCTGTCGGCCCTATTTTGCCCGGCTTATCAAGCTGGCCCGCAACCACGACGAGACCAGCGACCGGCTGCTGAACCTGGCCGTGGCCATGGGCTTCGGCGCAGGAGAGGAGGAGGACGAGGCCGGACATCCGTTCCTGAACGCCCTGGAGGCGCTTTTGGAGGCCGTGGGCCTGTCCGACATGCTGCCCGGGGACATGGGCTTCCATGCTTCGGCCGTGCCGCAATACGTCGAGGCGGCCATGAAGCTCAAGGACTCCCGGCAGTTCCAGAACACGCCGGTGCCCATGAACGAGGCCGACGTGCGCGCCATCTTCGAGGGAGTGTTTTCGCCGAGCTGAGGGAACCCGGCTGGGGCAACAGAATCAACCGGTTCCGGCTTCCCAGGAGCGCACCAGCTCCGGCAGGCGGGCCAGGCCCTCGGGCCGCACCCAGCGCACGCCCGGCTCCTTGGCGAACCAGGTCAGCTGGCGCTTGGC
>JANXYI010000324.1 GCA_025350085.1 Deltaproteobacteria bacterium | reverse complement strand
GAACACGGTGAAGTTGGTGCCGAACTTGGACAGATTGGTCTGGGCCATGAGCGGCAGCTCAAGCTTGTCGATCATGGCCGGCTCCATGGCCAGGCAGACCAGCCCGCGCCCGAACCGGGCCATGAAGTTGATGGCCTCGGGCGTGGTCTTCTCCGCGGCGATGACGAGGTCGCCCTCGTTCTCGCGGTCTTCGTCGTCCACCATGATGACCATCCGGCCCTGCCGGATGTCCTCGATGGCTTCCTCAATGCTGCACAGGGGCATGGGGGTATCCTCGCTCGTAAGGCCAGGGGGCAGGCCCCGGGCCGGATTCTCAAACATCGGAACCAAATTGTTTAGCGCAAAAGTGGGCGGAGGGGAAAGTGCTTTTTTTATGCCTGGAATATCGGCGTGTTGTGTGAATCGCGGCGGAAGGGGAAGAAACCGGAGAGCGCGGGGGGCAATCAGCAGGCCTGGTCCCCGGCCACCTCCACGCAGTTGCGGCCGTTGTCCTTGGCCCGGTACAGGGCCTCGTCCGCGCGCTCGACCAGCGTCTTCCAGGAATCGCCCTGGACAAAGGCCGCCACGCCGAAGCTGGAGGTCACCTGGCCCACCAGCGGGAAGTCCGTGGTGGTGAACTCCGTGCGCAGCCGCTCGGCCAGGGCCGCCACCACGGCGATCTCCGTCTCCGGGCAGACCAGCAGGAACTCCTCCCCGCCCCAGCGGCCCACCACGTCGGTCTCGCGCGCGGTGCGGGTCAAAAGCCCGGCAATGGCGATGAGCACGTTGTCCCCGGCCTGGTGGCCGAAATTGTCGTTGATGGCCTTGAAGTGGTCGATGTCGAGCAGGATGATGGAAAAGGGCTTGCCGTAGCGCCGGGCGCGCAGCACCTCGGTCTGCAGGGCCTCCTCCAGCCTGCGGCGGTTGCCCAGGCCGGTGAGGCGCTCGGTGCGGGTGGTGACCTCCAGGGCCTGGTTCTTCTCGTCCAGCTCGCGCACGGCCGCTTCCAGCTTGTTGTTGGCAGCGGCCAGCTCCTCGGTGCGCAGGTGCACGTTGGCCTCCAGGTTGTGCACCAGGTCCTGCATGCGCGCGGCCATGGCGTTGAAGCTGAGCGCCAGCACCCCGATCTCGTCGCCGCTCTCAGCCTCGCTTCGTATCCCCAGGTTGCCCTCCCGCAGGAGCCCGGCGGTGCGGGTCAGGTCCACGATCCTGCGGGTCACGGTGGCGTGGATCAGGCCCGCCACCACCAGGGCGAAGCACAGGCCGGCCAGGGCTGTCGCCGCGATGGGCCAGCCGGCTGACCCCGGTGATGCGGCCCCGGGCCCGCTCCACTTCCAGGTCGGCCAGGGCCTTGAGGTCCCGGGAGATGGGGTCCACGGCCTGGGCCTGCAAGGCGAAATCGTTAAATTTGCCGCGCACCTGCACGTCGAGGTCCGGAATGCGCCCGGCCACGCTCACGTAGCTCTTGAGCAGCCGGAGGGCCTCGTCCCGGTGCATGGGGTCCAGGCCCGCCCCGGAGCCGAGCACGCGCTCCAGCTTGAAGCCGAGGTTCAGGGCCGTCTGCATGTGCGGCCGCTGCCGGGTGATGAGGTACTCGTGCACGTGCCGGTCCATTTCCTGGAAGAGCAGAAACGCCTCGGTGGAGCCGCGCACGTTCGACTCCAGGCCCTCGTCCAGGCTCTGCAGCTGGCTCAGCAGGCCATACTCCGGCGCGGCCAGGATGGTCACCATATCAACCAGCTCCCCGAAGATCTCCCCGGAGCGCTGGGCCGAGGACAGGTACAGGGTGATGTCCTTGTTGCGTTCGCGCAGAGCCACGCTGACATTTGAGGCGGCCACGAGCTGGCGCAGGTCGTCGCTGAGGGCCACCACCCGCGCAAGGACCGCCTTGGCGGGCAGGTAGTACTGCTCCTGGGCCTTGGCAAAGCCGATCTCAGAGTACTGGAGCAGGAAGTCGCGGTGCAGCCGGCGGGCCTTTTCCAACTCGCCGTCCATCTCAAAGACCCGCTGGCGGATCTCCACGCTGGCCAGGATCTCGTTCTCGGCCGTCAGGGTCACGTTCAGGGCGCCGTAGCCCACCAGCGCCTCCAGCGCCAGCAGGGCCAAAAGCAGAGAGAAGGCAAAACCGAACTTGGCGGTGATGCTCTGGTTGCGCCACAGGCGCGAACAGGTCTCCAGTCGGCTCATCGGCCCGGGGCGTATGTATAGACCGCGTTGGCCTTGAGGCCTTCCACACCCGCGGCCGGGTCCTTCAGCTTAAGGACATCGAAGCTCTGGGCCGCACAGTCGCCGAACTGGTCGCAGCTGAGCTTCCCGGACAGGCCGGGGTGGTTCGCCGTGGCGTAGAGCGCGTCGCGCAGGGCCTGGCGGCCGATGTGCAGGCCGCCGTTTTTGCCCTTCACCGCCACCTTCTCGATGGCCGCAAAGAGGATGTCCGCGGCGTCAAAGGCGCTGATGTAGTAGATGGTCGGCGGGGCGGCGTTGTACCTGGCCTGGTACTCGGCGGCCAGCTTCTCCAGCTCCGGCGTCTTCCTCGGCGGGGTGGGCCCCACGAAGTACATGCCGACAGCGGCCTCTTTCACGGCGGTGAGGAAGCTGTCCTCGATGAGCGAGCCGTCGCTCATGAGCACGGTCTTGGCCAGGGTCGGCATGCGCCGGGCCTGGAGCAGCACGCTGTTGCCCTCGGGCTGGAACAGCGGGAAGAACACCATCTCGGCGCGGGCGTTGACCACGCTCACCAGCACGGGCTCCATGTCCGCGTCGTTCTTGTTCACCGTGGCGTCCAGCACGACCTTGCCGCCCAGCTTCGTGAACTCCTGCCGGAAGCCGTCGGTGAGGCCCCGGGTGTAGATGTCGCCGTCGTTGATGGTGGCGGCCTTGCGGATGCCCAGCTTCTCGTAGGCGAAGCGCGCGGCGGCCGGGCCCGAGGACTCCTCGTTGGGCGCGGTGCGCAGGTAGCCTGCCTGCCATTTGGGCGCGCGGCTGCCGCCGATGGCCGTGAGGAACGGGGCGG
>JANXYI010000315.1 GCA_025350085.1 Deltaproteobacteria bacterium | reverse complement strand
CCACCGGCGCGCGCGAGGTCTGCGCCCGGGTTCTGGCCGAGGGCCGCAGCCAGCTCACCCCGGGCGAGGCCAAGGACGTGCTCACGGCCTACGGCATCCCGGTGGTCGAGACCCAGAGCGCTGCCAGCGCGCGCGAGGCCGTCATCGCGGCCGACGCCCTGGGCTATCCCGTGGCCCTCAAGCTCAAGAGCCCGCAGATCAGCCAGCCCCAGGAAGTGGGCGGGGTGTACCTGGACCTGGAAGGCCCGGACAAGGTCTGGGAGGCCGCGGCCAGCATCCTGGCGCGCGTCTCGCGCCAGCGGCCCGACGCCTACGTGGAGGGCTTCGTGGTCCAGAAGATGGGCCGGCGCACCGGCGCGCACGAGCTTTTTGTCTCCGCGCACCTGGACCCGGTCTTCGGACCGGTCATCGCCTTTGGCCACGGCGGCGTGGCCCGGGAGATGATCCGCGACCGCGCCGTGACCCTGCCGCCGCTGAACATGAGCCTGGCCAGCGAGCTCATCGGCCGCACACGCATCTTCAACCTGCTGCACGGCACACCCCAGCACCCGGCTGCGGACATCGACGACATCTGCCTGACCATCATCCAGATCTCCCAGCTGATCATCGACGTGCCGCAGATCACGATGCTGGACATCAACCCGCTCTACGCCGACGATGCGGGTGTGCTGGCCCTGGGCGCCAAGATGCGCGTGGCCCCGGAGACCCGCCCCGGCGCCGAGCGCCTGGCCATCCGCCCCTACCCGCGCGAGTTGGAAGAGTGCGTGGTGCTGAAGAACGGCCGCAAGATCACGCTCAGGCCCATTCGGCCGGAGGACGAGCCCGCGCACCGCGAGTTCATCAACCGGCTCTCGGACGAGGACCTGCGCATGCGCTTCTTCGGCGTGGTCCGGCGCGACTTTGACCACAAGGACATGGCCCGCTTCACCCAGATCGACTACGACCGCGAGATGGCCTTCATCGCCACGGGCGTGAACGAGGGCGGCCTGCCCGAGACCCTCGGCGTGGTGCGCACGGCCACCAGGCCGGACAACCATGAGACCGAGTTCGCTATCGTGGTGCGCTCGGACCAGAAGGGCACGGGCCTTGGCAGCGTGCTCTTCCAGAAGATGATCAGCTACACCAGGGGCCGCGGCACGCACTTCATCAAGGGCCAGACCCTGGTGGAGAACAAGGCCATGCAGGGCCTGGCGCGCAAGTTCAGCTTTGCCATCAGCGTCAATCCCGACGAGGAGCTGGTGGACATGGTGCTGGACCTCCGGGCGCAAGGCGCATAAAGACCCCGACGGGCGCACCCCCTTCCCCTGAATTCGACCTGTCTGGAGGCAACCCGCTCATGAAGACCTTTTTTGCGGCGCGCATGGAGCGCTGCATCGGCTGCCAGAGCTGCTCGCTGGCCTGCGCCCGGCTGGTGCACAAGCGCCTGTCCTGGGAGACCGCGGGCATCCGCATCGGCTCCTCCGGCGGCATCTCCACCGGGTTCGAGGCCCGGGTCTGCCTGGCCTGCGACCCGCCCCCGTGCGCGGCCGTCTGCCCCACCGGGTCCATCACCCCGCGCAAGAAGGACGGCGGCATCAAGCAGGACCGCAAGCTCTGCATCCGCTGCGGCAAGTGCGTCAGGGCCTGCCCGGTGGACGCCATTGCCGTGGACGAGCTGCACAGCCCATACATCTGCCTGCACTGTGGCCGCTGCGTGCCCTTCTGCCCGCACAACTGCCTGGAGCTGGCCGAGAAGAGCGCGGCCGGCTTGATCCAGGAGGAGGTGGAGGAATGATCCGCAGCGACTTCCGCGTGATGCTGGTGGACCTCTCCGCCCGCAAGACGCACATCGAGACCCTGCCCGGACGGGAGACCTACCTCGGCGGCTCGGGCCTGGCGGCCATGCTCTTCGAGAAGTACGGCGACCCGGCCGCAGCCTACAGCGACCCCCGGCAGCCGCTGATCTTCGCCATCGGGCCCCTCACGGGCTACTACCCGCTCATGAGCAAGACCGTGTGCGGCTTTCTCTCGCCCTACCACGGGCAGTATGCAGAATCCCACGCAGGCGGCCGCAGCGCGCTGGCCCTGCGCTTTGCCGACATGGACGCCCTGGTGGTGGTGGGCCGCGCCAGCGTGCCCTGCGTGCTCTCCATCGGCACCCAGCACATGGAGATCAAGGACGCGCCGTTTCTCTGGGGCAAGGACGTCTTCACCACGGGCAAGATGGTCCGGCGCATGTTCTCCGGTTCCGGCCACCGCAGCATCCTGCGCATCGGCCCGGCCGGGGAGAACGGCTGCGCCTACGCCTGCATCAACGTGGACACGTACCGGCACTTCGGGCGCCTGGGCTCGGGCGCGGTCATGGGCGCCAAGAACCTCAAGGC
>JANXYI010000258.1 GCA_025350085.1 Deltaproteobacteria bacterium | reverse complement strand
GGGGCTTCGTAAGGTGCTTAGTTTGAATTAGTACTGACGGGGCGGACGGGACTCGCGTTCCTGGGCCTCGTTGACCTTCAGGGCACGGCCGCCAACTTCCTTGCCGTTCAGGGCCTGGACGGCCTCACGGGCAGCGGAATCGTCCATCTCCACGAAGCCGAAGCCGCGGAAACGGCCGGTCTCGCGGTCGTTGATGAACTTGACGGAATTGACTTCGCCAAACTGCGAAAACAGGTTGCGAATGTCTTCCTCAGAGGTGCTGAAAGCGATGTTCCCGACATAAATAGACTTAGGCATGCGATAAACTCCTAAAAAAATCTGCTAAATTTGTTACCCATTGCGCCTGAGCAAAAAGCCTCCGGCCATCATGTCCAGATGGGGGTAGATAACCCCTGTCAAGGCATATGTAAAGGCCCAACACGATAAAATAAAAAAATATATTGCCCGTCAAAACAGCCCTGTCCGCTCCTGTTTCAGCAAGTGCGAATCCCCGCATCTGCTACGCACAGTAGTGGATACGCCGCCCCTCACTCTCCGGCGCAGTCCTTCAGCCAGCTCGCAAAGGCCTCCCGCGCGCGCTGGCCGTATAATTCTTTTCGGACTTTCTTGCCTGCGCGGCGGCCCAAATCCGGCATGAGCCCGAAGTGCGCGTTGGACGGCTGGAAGCGCTTGGCTGGTTTGGTGCGCAGGTGGTTTATAAGCGCGCCGAGCGCCGTGGTGTCCGGCGGCGGGGCGAGCGTCTTTCCGGAGAGCTTCGCGGCCAGCATCCGCCCCACCCACAGCCCGCAGGCCGCGGACTCCAGGTAGCCCTCGACCCCGGTGATCTGCCCGGCCAGATGCACGCCGGGCCGGGCCCTGAGCGCCAACTCCTGGTCCAGCACCTCGGGCGCGTCCACAAAGGTGTTGCGGTGGATGCTGCCCAGGCGCAGGAACTCGGCTTTTTCCAGGCCCGGGATGAGCCGGAACACGCGCTCCTGCTCCGGGTACTTGAGTTTGGTCTGGAAGCCCACGAGGTTGAAGGCCGTCTTTTCCGCATTCTCCGCGCGCAGCTGGACGACTGCGAAGGATTCGTCGCCGGTGCGCGGATTGGGCAGGCCCACGGGTTTGAGCGGCCCGAAGCACAGGGTGAGCCGCCCGCGCTCGGCCATCACCTCCACCGGCAGGCAGCCCTCGAAGTGGATGTGCTGCTCGAACTCGTGCGGGGCGACCTTTTCGGCCTCGAGCAGCGCCTGCAAAAAGGCGTCGTACTGCACTTCTGTCATGGGGCAGTTGAGGTAGTCGTGTTCCTCGGGCCTGTAGCGGCTGCCCCAGAAGGCGATGTCGAGGTCCACGCTCTCGCGGCTGATGATGGGCGCGATGGCGTCGTAGAAGTACAGGCCAGCGCCGCCGACCACCGCGGCCAGACTCTGGGCCAGGCTGTCGCTGACCAGGGGCCCGGCAGCCAGCACCACGGCGTCGAAGCCCGTGAGTTCCGGCGCGTCCAGGCTGGCGATCTCGGCGCGCACAAGCTCGATGCCCGGCTCAGCCGCGATGGCATCCGTAATGAACGCCGCGAAGCGCGAACGGTCCACAGCCAGGGCCTTGCCTGCCGGGATGCGCGTCAAGTCCGCGGCCTGCATGACCAGGCTGCCCAGCTCGCGCATTTCGGCCTTCAGGATGCCGATGGCCGTGGTCAGTTCCTCGGAGCGCAGGGAGTTGGAGCACACGAGCTCGGCCAGCAGGCCGGTCTCGTGCGCTGGCGACCTTTTGCCCGGGCGCATCTCGAACAGGCGGACGCCCACGCCTGCCCGGGCCAGGGCCAGGGCACACTCGCACCCGGCCAGCCCGCCGCCGACGATGGCGACACTGGGGGCGACCCTCGCGACCTGGGGGGCCATTTCCGTCGACCGGTTCTCTTGCGACTCGTTGTGATTGGGCATGTTTTCAGCTATCCTTCCAGGAGATTGAGTCAGGAGATTCGGCAAAGCAGCAAGGCAGGCAACGTGGCAGACCTTACACCAGAACAGTCGGGCAGCGACCCCCTCCTCGAGACCCTTCTCGATGCCCTTCTTGAGATCAGGGGGCTGACCACGGCCTTTGCCGCACACACCAGCGCGGGCGGCGTTGTGGCCAGGGCTGTGGATACCGTGAGCCTGACCGTTCGGCAAGGCGAAACCCTGGCCGTGGTCGGGGAATCGGGCTGCGGCAAGACCGTGCTCGCGCTCTCGGTGCTGGGGCTCATCCCTGATCCGCCGGGCCGCGTCATAGCCGGGCAGGCGCTGTACCGCGGCCGCGACCTCCTGGCCATGAGCGAGGCCGAGCTGCAAAGCGTGCGCGGCAACCACATCGCCATGATCTTCCAGGAGCCCATGACCTCGCTGAACCCCGTGTTCCGCGTGGGCGAGCAGATCGCCGAGGGCTTTCGCCTGCATAAAAACGCCTCCCGCGCCGAGGCCGCGGAGCGCGCCGTGGAGATGCTGCGGCTGGTGGGCATCCCCAACCCCGGGGAGCGCATGAGCAGCTACCCCTTTGAGCTGTCCGGCGGCATGCGCCAGCGCGTGATGATCGCCATGGCGTTGGCCTGCAATCCCAAGCTGCTGATCGCGGATGAGCCAACGACAGCGCTTGACGTGACAATCCAGGCGCAGATCCTCGACCTGATGCGCGACCTTAAGACGCGGCTTGGTT
This sequence comes from Deltaproteobacteria bacterium, assembly GCA_025350085.1. Classification (GTDB taxonomy): domain Bacteria; phylum Desulfobacterota; class Desulfovibrionia; order Desulfovibrionales; family Desulfovibrionaceae; genus Humidesulfovibrio. The sequence continues at coordinate 11 of JANXYI010000258.1, read as the reverse complement.
CGGCGATCATG
>JANXYI010000181.1 GCA_025350085.1 Deltaproteobacteria bacterium | reverse complement strand
AGGCGCTCAAGCTGGGCCACGGCCTCGTCCTTGCGGTCGAGACAGACCATGCAGCCGGCCAGGGAGTAGCGGACCTCGCTCTTGTCCGGGTCGATGGAGAGGTAGTTCTCCAGATGCGGGACCACTGCCTGAAGCTCTTCCAGCTCGTGACCGAGGCGGATGAGGCTCAAGAGCGCGACCATATTCTCCGGGTTGTGGCTCAGGGCCTCGATGAACAGGGTGAAGGCCTCGGCCTTTTCCCCCAGCTCCATCTTGACCAGGCCGATCCCGGCGAAAGTTTTGTCCGTGGCGCCGATGCCGTGGGCCTTGGAGTACAGGGCCAGGGCATTGGTCAGATCGCCGCGCTGCACGGCAATGGTGGCCAATCCCAGGTACGGGTCCGGGTGGATCCCGTTGGAGGACGCGGCCTTCTGGTAGTAGCCCTCGGCCTTGTCCAACTCGCCCATGAAGAGATAGCACTCTCCAAGTTCCTTGTTGATTTCGTAATCCAGGTGACTCATATTCCCCTCCGTTTTCCCTACGTGCCCGCGTCTCCATGCGGACGGCAAAAGTTGCGTGGCTCATGGGAGCCTGCCACGCTTAAGCAACATGCGTGCCAAGTGCGCAATTCGCCATTGCAAGCCCCCCCTCCCGTGCCCCCGGATTCCCGTCAGCCCATTGCCATCCATTAAGAGAGGGCAGCCCGTCCGGCCCTGCGTCAGCATATTAATTGTGCTATTTAAATATGTTACAACTTTGGAACGCGAGTTGCTATGACCCAGGCGGGCGAACCGAAGCCAGGCGCCAACGCACCGGCACAAACTGCCCGCAAGCAAGGAGAGGCAACGATGAAAGGTCTGTTTGAATCCTACATGGGCGTGACGGAGAAGGTGCTTGACCTGCGCCTGCAACGTCAAAATATCGTCATGGCCAACATCGCCAATGTCACCACGCGCAACTACAAGCCGCGCACCATGCCCTTCGAGGAAGACCTCCAGTCGGCGCTCAAGCTGGACCAGCGCGGCAAGATGGTCCGCACGTCGGAGAAGCACCTGCCCGCCACGTTTGACATCCACTCGTTCCAGGGCAAGGGGGTCAATGAATACAAGCCCCGCGTGGTCTACGGCGAGGACGCGGTGGACCTGGACAAGGAGATGAGCGCCATGGCCAAGAACACGCTCATGTACAACGCGCTCACCGACATCATCGCCAAGAACTTCACGGGCCTGCAAACCGTGATTCAGGAAGGAGGCAGATAATGGACTTCATGAGCGCACTCGACATCAGCGCCTCGGGCATGAAGGCCCAGCGCACGTACATGAACGTGATTTCCATGAACCTGGCCAACGTGAAGACCACCCGGACGCCTGAGGGCGGGCCCTACCGCCGCAAGTCCGTGGCCTTTGCCGCCACCCCCATCCAGAACCCCTTTGACAAGGCCATGGAGAACGCGGAAGACCGCGAGCTCAAGGGCGTCACCGTGCGCGGCATCGTCAACGACAAGCGGCCGGTGAAGAAGGTCCACGAGCCCGGCCATCCCGATGCGGACAAGGACGGCTTTGTCTCCTACCCGGACATCAACGTGGTGGAGGAAATGGCCAACATGATCACCACCATGCGGTCGTACGAGGCCAACGTCCAGGCCATCCAGGACACCAAGGCCATGTTCAACAAGGCCCTGCAGATCGCCCGCTAGCACACGCAAGCACAAGGAGCTCCACCATGATCGTCAAGTCCGTGGCCATGCAGGCCTACCAGAACGCTCTCAAGATCCAGCAGGACGCCCTGACGGGCAAGACCGGCCCGACCGCCAAGAAGGCCGCGCCCCAGTCCGGCTTCATGGACGCGCTCAAGGGCAACATCGAAAAGGTCAACGACATGCAGATGGAGAAGAACAGCCTGGTGACGAGCTTTGCCGCAGGCAAGGAGCACAACGTGCACGAGCTGATGATCTCCCTGCAAAAGGCCGGGCTGGCCATGAGCATGACCAGCGCCGTGCGCAACAAGATCATGGCGAGCTACAGCGAGCTCACCAAGATGCCGTTCTAAACGGCCCGTAAGACGCCCGCCTAAAGAGCACGAAGGAGACCGAACATGCACCCGAAGGTCATGGAATATCTGGAAAAGGCCAAGAATCTCTGGTCGGGCCGCAGCATCTCGCAGCAGGTGCTCATCGGCGGGCTGGCCGTGACCCTTATGGCCGCCTTTGTCGTGGGCGTTATCCTCATGAACAAGCCGGACTACAAGGTCCTCTACTCCAAGCTCACCCCTGAGGACGCCTCCAAGGTCGTCAACATGCTCAAAGGCAGCAAGGAGCCCTACCAGATCGAGGACAACGGCCAGACCGTGCTGGTCCAGGCCGACCGGGTCTACGAGCTGCGCCTGAAGGTGGCTGGCGAGGGCAACCTGCACGGCCAGGGTCTCGGCTTTGAGATCTTCGACGAGATCAAGATCGGCCAGACCGACTTCGTACAGCACATCAACTACCAGCGCGCCCTGCAAGGCGAGCTGGCGCGCACCATCATGGAATTTCCGCAGGTCGAGAAGGCGCGCGTGCACCTGGTGGTGCCCAAAAAGAGCCTGTTCATCGAGGAACAGACCCAGCCCTCGGCCGCAGTGGTCGTCAAGCTCAAGGAAAAGGACGGCAAGCTCTCCCCCAAGGAGATCCAGGGCATCGTCAACCTGGTCTCCATGGCCGTGGAAGGCCTGGACAAGAAGCGCATCACCATCACCGACCAGAACGGCCAGAGCGTGTACCAGCCGGCCGACGACGAATCCGTCCAGGGCATGAGCACAACCCAGCTGGACTTCAAGGCCCAGATGGAGCGCAAGCTCGAACGCCGCATCGAGGAGCTCTTGACCCCGGTCATCGGCCCGCAGAAGATCATCGCCCGGGTGAACACCGAGCTCGACTTCAGCCACAAGACCATCAAGAAGGAGCTCTTCAACCCCGACAGCCAGGTCGTGCGTAGCGAGACCCGCTCGGAGGAGACCGTGGCCGGCAAGGCCAACCTCGAAGGCAACGTGCCCGAGGCCAATTTCCGCGGCGACGGCTTCTCCGGGACCCAGAGCTCCCAGGACTCCAGCCGCGAATCGCGTACCACCAACTACGAGATCAACAAGGAAGAGCAGCAGATTGTCTCCCCGGTGGGAGAGTTGAAGCGCCTGGGTGTTGCTGTTATCGTGGACGGCACGTACACCAAGGACGAGAAGACTGGCGCGTACACCTATGTGCCGCGCACGGCGGAAGAGATCGCCCGCATCAAGAGCCTGGTGTCGAGCGCCGTTGGCCTGGACAAGGACCGCGGGGACAACATCGAAGTCTCCAGCATCGCCTTCGGGGCCATGGACATGAGCGAAGGCCCGTCGCTGGTGCGCAATTTCATCGAGATGGGGCAGCGCCTGGGCAAGCCGCTGTTGACCGGCCTGCTGGTGTTCCTCTTCCTGATCCTGGTGGTCCGGCCCGTGATCATGGCCCTTATCCGGCCCAGGGTGGCCGAGGAGGAGGTTGAGGAAGTGGCGAGTCTGCCGAGCATGGATGAACGTCTGGCCATCGAGGAAGCCCTCGAGGTGCCCGAGGAAGCGCTGGACACCTCCCGCCGCCTGGAGAACGCCAAGAATTTGGCCGTGTCCTTGACCGATCAGAACATGGACCAGGCCATCAGGCTGCTCAAGTCCTGGGCCAGACAGGAGGCCTAACGTGGCGCAATTCACCGGTCCCCAGAAAACCGCCATCGTCATGCTGGCACTAGGTGAGAAGTTCACCGCCGAGGCCTTCAAGCGCATGGAGCGCCAGGAGATCGCCTCGGTGTCCAAGGCCATGCTCGACATCGACTCCGTGTCCCGCGAGGACGTGCTCGACGTGCTGAAGGAGTTCAACGACTCCATCACCTACGGCGCGGAGATGCTCATGGGCGGTGCGGAACAGGTGAAGCGCCTGCTGACCAAGGCGCTCGACAGCGAGACCGCCAAGTACATTCTGGATACCCTTGAGATCAGCTCCGGCCCGACCCCGTTCCAGGAGCTGTCCAACGTCAGCCCGCGCATCCTGGCCCAGATCCTCAGAAACGAGCACCCGCAGACGCTGGCGCTCATTTTGGGCCACCTGCACCCGGACCAGGCCGCAGAACTTCTGTCCAACCTGCCCTCCGGCGTGCGCGCCGAGGTGCTCATGCGCCTGGCCAAGCTCGAGGCCGTGGCCGAGGAGATGCTCCACGAGGTGGACAAGGTCCTCCAGAGCCAGCTCATCGCCATGGGCGGCAAGGAAGGCAAGAAGGTCGGCGGCATCAGCTCCGTGGCCGAGATCCTCAACGCGGTCGACCGCGCCACCGAGGAAGAGGTGCTCTCCGAGATCGAGGAAGAGTCCCAGCAGATGGCCGACGACATCCGAAACCTCATGTTCGTGTTCGAGGACATCAAGGCCCTGGACGACCGCAGCATCCGCGAACTTTTGAAGGACATCTCGAACGAAGAACTGACCAAGGCCCTCAAGGGCGCTTCCGACGACCTGAAGGACAAGTTCCTCAAGAACCTGTCCGAGCGCGCCGCAGGCATGATCCGCGAAGATCTGGAGATCATGGGCCCGGTGAAGCTCTCCGAGGTGGAAGGCGCACAGCAGAACATCGTCAAGACCGTGCGCCGCCTGGAAGCCGAAGGCCGCATCGCCATAAGCAGAGGTGGTGGAGATGAATTCATCTAACGCTGAACTGCAGGAACCGCAGGCCAAGCATTACACCGGCCGGGTCATCATGGGCTGCGACACGCCCGGCCCGGACTACATCACCATCCAGGAGATGGAAGGCAAGCACCACCGCCCGGTGTGGGACGCGGCCACGGAAGCGGAATACATCATCCGCTGCCGCGACAAGGCCCAGAACATGGCCCGGGACATCATCACCCAGGCCATGGCCCAGGGCGCCCGCGACGCCGAGGCCATCCGCGAGGAAGGCCGCAAGGAAGTCGAGGCCGCCGTGGAGGCCGCCCGCCAGGAGGCCCCTGGCCCAGCTCGACGCCGAGTTCCAGGCCCAGGTCCAGGCCATGGCCTCCCTCGTCGAAGCCATTCAGGGCCTCGGCCTGGAGGTCTGGCAGTCGCGCCGCCGCGACTTTGCAAGCCTGGCCAAGAGCTTCACCGAAAAGGCGCTGCGCGTAGAGATGGACTCCCGGCGCGCCGACATCCTCTCGAGCCTCATGGACGAGGCGCTCTCCCGCCTGGACGCGCACCGCGAGTTCACCCTCAAGGTCGCGCCCCAGGATTATGAACTGGCCAAGGCGCTCATGGAAGAGATCCAGGCCAGCCGACCCGACCTCGGCCAGTGGCGCCTGACCGCCGACCCTGCCCTCACCGAGGGCGGCGTTGTGCTGGAGACCAGCGACCTCCTGGCCGATAATTCGCTGAAGAGCCGCCTGGCGCTGCTCACACCCTACCTGGACCAGCTGGAGCTGCCCGAAGACCGCAGCAAGGCCCGGGAGGCCACGCCCCATGCCGCTTGATCCCCAGGCCGTCGCCTCCGCCTGCGCGGGGCTCGAGCTCTGCCAGACCTTCGGCAAGATCACCAAGGTCGTGGGCCTTATCGCCGAGGGCCAGGGCATCCACCCGCCCGTGGGCTCGGTCTGCCATCTGCTGCCCGGCGACGACTCTCCGCCCATCCCGGCCGAGGTCGTGGGCTTCCGCGAGGGCGCCTGCCTGTTCATGCCCTACGGCGACATGCGCGGCATCCGCCCGGGCAGCCTGATACGAAACTCCGCCTCGCCCCCACACATCCCCGTGGGCCCGGGCCTGCTCGGCCGCACGCTCGACGCCTTTGGCGAGCCCATCGACGGCAAGGG
>JANXYI010000148.1 GCA_025350085.1 Deltaproteobacteria bacterium | reverse complement strand
GCACGCGCAAGGAAGAGCTGCTGCTCGACGAGGAAGTGCTGAACCGCGTCTGGATCCTGCGCAAGGTGCTCTCGCCCATGAACTCCATCGATTCCATGGAGTTCCTCCTGGGCAAGATGAAAAAGACCAAGAATAACCTCGAGTTCCTGAACATCATGAACAAGTGACCCTTCGGGTCCTTCACGTGTTTCCCCCAAAAGGATGCCCTGGCCGGCATCCTTTTTTCTTTTCGGGAATGGTGCTAGGTTCACGGGCATGGACGCCCCCCCAGTATCCGTCCGCAACCCAGGAACACTTCATGAATACCCTGCCCCGGCGTTTGTCCTTCGCAGCCAGCCTCTTCGCCGCCTGCCTGATTGTCCTGGCCCCGGTCCGGGCCTGGGCGCTCTTCGGCTCCATGACCGTGGCCGACGAGATCGAGATGGGCAAGAAGTTCGACAACGCCATCCGCGCACAGATGCCCTTTGTGGACGACCCGGAGGTGGTGGCCTACATCAAGGGCGTGGTGGACCGTGTGGCCACGGCCCTGCCGCCGCAGGCCTTCCAGATCAGAAGCGCGGTGGTGGCCAACGGCTCCATGAACGCCTTCGCCATCCCCGGTGGCTACATCTACATCTTCACCGGGCTCATCCTCGGCGTGGAAAACGAGGACGAGTTGGCCGCGGTCATCAGCCACGAACTCGGCCACGTTACCGAACGCCACGTGGCCAAGCGCGTGGACCAGATGCGCTTCATCAGCATCGCCTCCATCGCCGGCATGGTCGCGGGAGCGCTGCTGGGGTCCCACGGCGGCGGGTCGTCCACGGGCGCCATGGGCCAGGCCCTGGCCACAGGCTCCATGGCCGGGGCGCAGTCGGCCTTTTTGATGTACACCCGCGAGAATGAGCGCGAGGCCGACAATGTCGGCCTGAACTATCTGACCAAGTCCGGATACAACCCGGACGCCATGGCCAGGACCTTTGAAATCATGTATAAAAATCGCTGGTTCATGTCCGGAGACAATGTTCCCTCCTACCTGACCACCCACCCTGGCCTGGACGAGCGCATCGGCTATCTGCGCGACCGCACCCGGCGCATGCCGGCCGAGCTCGTGGCCCGCGAGTACAACCGCGACAGGTTCCTGCGCATCCAGACCCTGGTGCGCGCGCGCATGAGCGGGGCGGACACGGCGCTCGCCTATTACGACAGCAAGCCCAAGGCCGAGTTGTTGTGCCTGGACAACGCGGGCCGGGGCATCACCCTGGAGCGCCTCAAGCGCACGGGCCAGGCCGAGCAGTCCTTTGAGGCGGCGCTCTCCTGCGGCCCGGACGACCCGCTGGTGCTGCGCGAGGCCGGCATCTTCTACTTCAACCACGGGCAGTCCGCCAAGGCCGGGCCCTATCTCCAAAAGGCCGCGATACTCAACCCACGCGACGCCATGTCCCTGTACTTCACCGCCCGGATCATGGCCGACCGCAAGGACTACACGGGCGCCATCAGCACCATGGAGCGCGTGGTGCGCGAGGTGCCTGAGGATGCCGAGGTGCGCTCCCATCTGGGCCGCATCTATGGCGAGTCCGGGAACCTCTTTGCCGCGCACCTGAACCTCAGCTATGCCGCGCTGTACAGCCGGGACAAGAAGAACACGAGCTTCCACCTGGACCGGGCCAAGGGCCTGGCCGTCAGCGAGGAACAGCTGAAGCAGACGAAGACCCTTATACGGGCCATCAACGAACGCTTCGAGGACCTGGTCAAGGTGGAGAAGCCCAGGCCTTGATGCCGGGCGCTCTTTTTGCTACCCACAGCACCTTGTCCAATGAAGGAATCTGCCCACACATGATCACTGCCCGCACAATCGACGAACTCCGCGACACCATTGCGGGCTCCTGCGTCACCATCGGCAACTTCGACGGGGTGCACGTGGGCCACCAGCGCCTGCTGGCGCTCACCACGGCCAAGGCCCGCAAGCGCGGGCTCGTCAGCGTGGTCGTGACCTTTGACCCGCACCCCATGACCGTGCTCATGGGCGCCAAGGCCCCGCCCTTTCTCACCACCACGGTCCAGCGCCTGGCCCTCATCGAGCACCAGGGGCCGAACGTCTGTCTTGTGCTTGAGTTCAACCGCCAGATGGCGCTCCTTGAGCCCGAGGAGTTCGTGCGCCGCTATCTGGTGGAGGGGCTCAACCTGCGCGAGCTGGTCATCGGCTACGACTACGCCATGGGCAAGGGCCGCAAGGGTAATTTCGACCTGCTGACCCGGCTCGGCCAGGACCTGTGCTTCGGGGTGGAGCGTCTGGACCCGGTCATCGCGGGCGGGGCCGTGGTCAGTTCCACGCGCATCCGCGACCTGGTCCAGTCCGGCAATGTCTGGGACGCGCGCCCGCTGCTGGGCCGCTTTTTCGAGGTCCAGGGCCGCGTGGTGGACGGCAAGAAGCGCGGCGCAGCCCTGCTCGGCTTTCCCACGGCCAACATCAACTACGAGGGCGTGCTGCTGCCCAGGCCCGGCGTGTACGCGGTCTGGGCCGTGCTGGACGGCGAAGCCCTGCCTGCCGTGGCCAACGTGGGCGACAACCCCACCTTTGGCGACACCGGGCTGACGCTGGAGGCCCACATCATGGATTTCGACCGCGCCATCTACGGCCAGAACCTGAGCGTGCAGTTCGTGCAGCGCCTGCGCTCGGAGCGCAAGTTCGAGAGCCTGGACGCGCTCAAGGCGCGCATCGGCGAGGACGTGAACCTGGGCCGCACCATCCTGCAAAGCCCGGAGGCCCAGGTGCGCTCCGGGATGCAGGGCCTGGGCAAGGACGGCTAGCCCCGCTTAAGCCCCCCGGAAGCGTCAGATTCAGCCTGTCACGCGGCCAATGACAACGCATGGAGCTGCCATGGACTTTGCCAAGCTGACTGAACTCATCGAGCGCGGCATCCCCTTCAATCAGGTATTGGGCATCCGCGTGGAGGAGCTGCGCGAGGGCTACGTGAAGCTCCGGGTGCCCTTCCGGCCCGAGCTCCTCGGCGACACGCGGCGGCCGGCCCTGCACGGCGGGGTCATCTCCAGCCTGGTGGACGTGTGCGGCGGCTTTGCCGTGTGGACCTGCTGCCGCCTGGAGGACCGCCTGGCCACCATCGACCTGGGTGTGGACTATCTGCGCCCGGCCCCGGACAGGGACCTTTTGGCCGAGGCCACGGTGCGCCTGCTGGGCAACCGCGTGGGCAATGCTCAGGTCATTGTCTGGGCCGCGGGCGAACCGGACAAGCATGTGGCCGTGGGCCGCTGTGTGTACAACATCCGGCGCGGGAAATAGTTCAAGCGGAGCATCAAAAAAAAGGCCGGGGCAACCTGGCCTTTCGCTTCTCCAGCCTGCCTTAAGGCTACAACCCCAGCTTCTCGCTCAAGAGCTCGAAATCAAGCGCCGCGCCAACGAGCTGCACGCCGTGGTTGACCTTGATCATGTCGCGCAGCTTGTGCCGCGAGAGGATGCTCTCCATCTTCTTGGCCACGCTGAAGGTGTCCTCACGCACCATGATGATGGGCGTCTGCAAGACCTCGGAGCGGGTCAGGATGATGTCGTTGGGGTACAGGTTGCCGGTCAGGATCAGGCAGGGGCAGGAGCCTTCCAGCGCCACGAGTTGCACGTCCGAGCGGTCGCCGCCGACGATGATGGCCGAGTTCTTGTGGCGCATGAAGTGTGTCAGGAAATTCTCCACCTGCATGGTGCCGATGAGGAAGTTCTCCACCACGCGGTCGGCCTTGTGGTGCGCGGAGATGATCTTGCCGCCCAGGCGCTCGGCCAGGTCGTTGACCTTGATGGCGCTCATGATCGGGTCCGAGGCGATGATCCCCAGCACGTCCACGCCCTTGCGCTTGAAGAACGGCGCGATGAGCTCGTCCACCTCGGGCCGATAGTGTTCCGGGATGTCGTTCAGGATGACCCCGGCCAAGTCGTCCCCAAGGGCCTCCTTGCAGCGCAGCACGTAGTCGTACCTGAGCTCGTTCTGGTAGCGGTCGATGACCACGGCCTTGGCCCCCAGGGCCCGGGACACGCTGACCCCGTCCACGCCGCAGTAGGTGCCGGAGCCGAGCATGTTGCCCGACCCCGCGATGATCATGACGTCCTTGTCGCGGGAGAGCTCCTCAAAGGCCGAGACAATGCCGGGCATGAGGTCGCCGATGTCCTCGGAAAAGGCGCGCACCGTGAACTCGCGGGTGACGACCACCGGGGTCACCAGCGACGGGTCCTGGCGCAGGCCCAGGACCTCCTGGAGGAAAAACGCGTCCTCGTCGCCGGGCTGGCCGTTTTCCTTGCGCGGCACCGCGCCCACGGGCTTCATGTAGCCCACGCGCAGGCCCTGCTTCTTGAAGCGCAGGCCGAGCGACATGGCGATGAGATTTTTTCCCGAATAGCCCGCAGTGGAGCCGATATACACGCCGACCATGGTCTCCTCCTCTCTCGAAAAAAAACTTACGCGCGCAGGGTCATGCGCATGTCCGCCACCAGCGCGCGCTCATGGTTCACCAGAACCGGGTTGAACTCCGCCTCGTACACCTGCGGGAAATCCTGGGCCAGGGCGGACAGGGCCAGCAGCACGTCGGCCAGGGCGCTTAAGTCCACGCTGGGCGTGCCGCGCACACCCTTGAGCAGCATGTACGAGCGGATCGACCTGATCATGCCAAAAGCTTCGTCGCGACTCAAGGGGTTCAGGTGGAAAGCCACATCTTTCAGTATTTCGACGTGGATGCCGCCCAGGCCGAACATCAGAAGCGGGCCGAACTGCTCGTCGCGCTTGAAGCCAATAATGACCTGCTGGGCGTCATGGGGCGCCATCTCCTGCACCAGGCAGCCCGCGATGTAGGCGTCGGGCCGCAGGCGCTGGGTGCGGCTGGTGATGTCCCAGAAAGCCTGGCGCACCGCGGCCTCGCTGGCGAGGTTCAGCACCACCCCCCGCACGTCGGTCTTGTGGGAGATCTGCGGGGAGGCGATCTTGAGCGCCACCGGGCCGGTCATGTCCCGGGCCGCGGCCACGGCATCCTCGCTGCTGCGGCAAAGCACTGTCCGTGGCGTTGCCAGGTTGTAGGCCGCGAGCACGTCGCGGCCCTGGAACTCCACGATCTCGTTCTGCCCGCGCAAAAGCGCCTCGCTGATGACCCGGCCCGCGGCGCCGACGTCGCGGCTTGGGGACTCGTACACCGGCACGGGCTTCTGCCGCCACTGGGCGTAGGAATACATGGCCTCGATGCTGCGCATGGCCGGTTCCGGGAAGGCGTAGCACGGCAGCCCGGCCGCGCGCAGGATGCGCCGACCCTCGGCCACATGGGTGCGGCCCATGAGGCAGGCCACCACGGGCTTTTCCGAGCGCCGGGCCAGGTGCGCCACAAAGGTCGCCGTGGCCTCGATCTCCACCGTGGCCGTGGGGGTGAGCAGCAGGAGCACGGCATGCACGAGCGGGTCGTCCAGCACGATCTCCAGCGCCTTGCGGTAGCGTTCGGCATTGGCGTCGCCGATGATGTCCACGGGGTTGTACACCGCGGCATAGGGCGGCAGTAGGGCCTGCAGGCGCTGGATGGTCTCGGGCGTGAGCCGGGCCATGTTCAGCCGCGTCTTTTCGCAGGCATCGGCCGCCAGGATGCCCGGGCCGCCGGAATTGGTCACCACGGCCACATTGGGGCCCTTGGGCAGGGGCAGATTGGCAAAGGCCTCGGCCAGGCAGAACAGGGACTCCACGTCGCGGGCGCGCACAATGCCGGACTGGCGGAAGGCCGTGTCGTAGGCCTTGTCCGATCCGGCAATGGCCCCGGTGTGCGAGCTGGCGGCCTTGGCCCCGGCGGCCGTGGACCCGGCCTTGAGCAGGATCACGGGCTTGGTGCGGCAGACCTGCCTGGCCGTGCGCAGAAACTCCTCGCCGTGCTCCACGTTCTCGATGTAGCCGAGGATGACCTTGGAGGCCGGGTCTGCGCCGAGAAAGCGCAGCATGTCCGTCTCGTCCAGCACGGCCTTGTTGCCCAGGCTCACGAACTTGGAGAAGCCGATGTTCTCGCCCCTGGCCCAGTCCAGGATGGACACGCATAGGGCCCCGGACTGGGACAGGAAAGCCAGGTCGCCAGGCAAGGGCTGGGTGGCGGAAAAACTGGCGTTGACGCCCTGGGCCGTGTTCATCATGCCCAGGCTGTTGGGTCCGAGCAGGGCGATGCCGTGGGCGCGCGCCAGCTCGGCCATGCGCAGCTCCAGGTCAAAGCCCTCGCGGCCCACCTCGCGGAAGCCCGAGGTGATGACGATGGCCGACTTGAGCCCGCTGGTGGCCAGTTCCTCCAGGGCCGGGAGGACAAACGGCCGCGGCACGGCAATGACCGCCAGATCAATGCCGCCCGGCAGCTCGGACACGCTGCGCGCCACGGCCAGACCCTCGATGTTCCCGCCCTTGGGGTTGACCGGGAACAGGCGGCCCTTGAATCCGGCGGTGAGCATGTTCACGACCACGCTGTGCCCGACCTTGCCGGGCGTGGCCGAGGCGCCGATGACGGCCACGGTGCGCGGGGCGAAGAAGGCGTGCAGGGCGCGCTGGTCCACTTGATCTCCCAAGGGTCGGTCGGCGTTGGCGGGTTGCCTGTCTTCTTGAATACACAGTACGCGCCTGCGCCTCAAGGGGCTTGGGCCGCTCGCGGACCATCTTTCCAGGACAAATGGGCTTTCCGGGACAAATGGGCAGATCGCTGTTGCCCCGGATATGATAACCATCTATAGTCAAAGAATGCAAAGTCATGCGTCACCCGCATCCGCCCTGCCCGTCACCGCCGCCATCCTGGCCGGGGGCGCGGCCACGCGCATGGGCGGCGCGGTGAAGGCCCTGCTCGAGGTAGGCGGCCGGACCATCCTGGACATCCTTGTGGAAACCCTGGCCGGCACGCTCTCCGGCCGCTTTGCCGAGGTCTTGCTGGTGGCCAAGGAGCCCGAGGCCTTCCTGCCCATGCAGGCCTCTGCGCCCTGGCGGCTGGTGCTCGACGCCTCGCAGGCCCGCAGCTCGCTCACCGGCATCCACACGGCGCTCACGTACGCCCGCACCGAGCACGTCTTTGTCACGGCCTGCGACACCCCGCTCCTGCGGCCAAAGCTGCTCACGGCCCTGCTGGCGCATCTGCGGCCCGAGCACGATGTGGTGCTGCCCATCAAGCCCGACGGGTACTTCGAGCCGCTCTGCGCCATCTACTCCCGCCGCTGCCTGCCGCACATCGAGGCCCAGCTCGGCCAAGAGGACTACAAGATCATCCGCTTCTTCGAGCAGGTGCGGGTCTCGCCCCTGCCTGTTCCGGCCCTGCTCGAAAGCGACCCCGGGCTCGTCTCCTTCCGCAACGCCAACACCGCCGAGGACCTGCCCTGCTGCGCCAGACCGCGGCCAGGCTCACAGATCAATAGTCAGGCCCGACAAGTGACCAGGAGGCCCCATGCCGGTTCAAGAAATCCCCCTTAATGGCCAGCGGATCTCCCGCGAGCTGGCTCTGGAGCACATCCGCCACCACCTCCGGGCGCATCCGCCCAGGACGCGGACCATGCCGGTCAGCCAGGCCCTGGGCCTGGTCTGCTCGCGCGACCTCTTTGCCGCCCACATGAGCCCCGCGGCCCCAAGGGCCTCGGTGGACGGCTATGCCCTGGACAGCCAGGCCACCCTGGCCGCCACCCCGGAGGCCCCGGTGTCTTTCGCCCTGGCCGGGGAGATACGTCCCAGCACAAACGCCCCGCCAGAGTTGGCTGCGGGCCAGGCCGCAGTCATCCTCACCGGCGGGCGGCTTCCGGCAGGCGCGGACTGCGCCCTGGCCGCGGAGGATGCCGAGATCACGGACGGCCGGTTGATCGTCCGCTGTGCCTGTGCCCCGGGCGCGCACGTCCGCCCGGCCGGGCATGACCTCAAGGCCGGGTCGCGCATCGCCCGCCACGGCGACGAGTTGACCCCGGCCGTATTGGCGGCGCTGGCCGTGTCCGGGGTCCGGCAGGCCGAGGCCTTTCTGCGGCCACAGGCGCTGGTTTTGGCCGTGGGCAATGAGCTGGCCCCCCTTGAAGACGGAGTCGACGAGAACGGCGGAAATGGTGCGGGCCGCATCCCTGCGGACAATCTGCTCCTGGCGGCCGGGCTCTTGCGCATGCGCGGCCTGGACTCGGTCGAGGCCGAGGTCTGCGCCAATAACCTGGAGGCCATTGCCGCGCGATTGACGCAGGCCGAAGGCTGCGAGTGCATCGTGACCACGGGCGGCACCGGCCCGGGCCAGCGCGATTTCATCCTCCGCGCAGCGTCCCTGGCCGGATTCAGCCCGCTGTTCAACGGCGTGGCGCTGACCCCGGGCAAGAGCTGCTTTGCCGCGGTGCGCGGCCGGACCATCCTCTTTGCCCTGCCAGGAACGCCCTGGGCCGTGTTCGCGCTCATGCACGCCCTCGTGCTCCCGGCGGTGTGCTGGCTGCGCGGCCGCACCCTGCCCGTGCCCGGCCCCATCCTGGCCCGGCCGCTGACCATGCCGCCGTCGACCCAGCCCGGCTGGGAGAGGCTCGTGCCCTGCACGGTCACGGCCGTTGGCGCGGAGCTGCACGCCCTGCCCCTGCTTGACCGCAGCCGCGAGTCCCGGCGTGACATGATCGATGCCCAGGGCCTGCTCATCGTCTCGGGCCTGGAAGAGCCGGACGAACTGCTGCCCATGATCCCCATCTGGGAGCACCGACTCGGCCACAGGCTGGATTGACGCGCGGGCGATTGGAAACAGCCGGACGCTTGCCGGACGCGAAAGATGTCCGGGCAAGGGATTTTGGGAGATTTGGGGAGATTCGTTTTTGCCATTGACCAGTCAGCACGCCTTGTATATCAAGGCGCGACGCGAGTCAGCCAGCGTAGCTCAGCTGGCAGAGCAGCTGATTCGTAATCAGCAGGTCCGCGGTTCGATTCCGCGCGCTGGCTCCACAAAAGACAAGCCCTTGCATCACTAAATGCAAGGGCTTTTCTTATGCGCTCACCTCAGTCCAGGCTGGTCCAGGCTTGCCGATGCAAAGCAGAGCCGGACAATACTTTGAGCCAGAGGCCAGGCCGCCGGGTGCGGGACACCGGGCTTGTCAGTAGGGTGCCCGTATGGTGATGCGGTTATCCACAGATTTCACCCCGTCAACATTTTTGGCGACTTCAGCAGCCCTCTTTATTTCATAGGCCTCAGGTGCACTGCCGCCAAGCATCACAACTCCATTAAAAGTTTTGACGGTAATATCAAGAGACGAGGTCATTTGCCCCTTAAACTCGCTTGCGAGTGCAGCATAGACATTCTTGGTAATGACTTTGTCTTCAACAGAACTTCCCTCAGCATACGCGAAAGAAACACACACCAGCAAGAGAGCGGCCAAGAGAAATGCCACAAGAGATGCACGCCTGTTCATATCCCGTTCCTCCTAAATATACAGACATCGAAAAACGGTCCCCAGACAGCAACCCGCACGATCATCCAGGCGCAGAGGCCTGGGAACGACACCTGCCAGGACAAGGCTGAACATACTTAAAATCTAGCATGATAACCTTGTATGCCACAGCATTTTAAACATATCATTCCCCAGGCTCTGTGTCAATGGGGTTGAGAAGATACAACGAGCGGTCGCACGATCATTCCTGAGGTGGTTACGTGTTCGGCTCGTCGCGAATGATGATCCCTCCCTACGAGGGCGAATTTCAAGGCACCAGCCCAGCGATTCGATTCCCGCCGCTGCCCCAGAATGAGAAAGCCCCTGCATCCAGCGATGCAGGGGCTTTCTCATTCATTTACTTTTAGCCGGGCTTCAGTCCAGACGGGATGCTGGTGCAGGAGCCGAGCACTACTGTAGCCGCAAGTTTGCCGGGCTAACGCAGCACTGGATGCCTAGTCTGCCGAAGACGGTACCGTGATGAGGTTTTGGACAGTCTTCACACCCTTAACCCTGCTGGCGATTCCGGCAGCCATCTTGGCGGTGTTCTCGTCATCAGCAGCGCCCTCGAGGACGACTGCACCCTTGAAGGTCTTGACTACCAGCTGAGGACTATGGGCCAAATCCGGCTTGAAGCCGTCCTTGAGCGCGGCATAGACATCCTTGGTGAGCTGGCGGTCTTCAGCAGAGGGGCCAGCCGCCTGCGCGAAGGAAGCGGAAAGCATCAGCATGGCAACCAGAAGAAACGAGAGGAAAGACAACCGTCTGTTCATGGTAAAGACCTCCAAAAGTTGATGCGGTTAACAAGACAAACACAACCAACTTAGCCGGAAGGAAACTGTTTATACAGGCAGTAACAATCCACGAGACTGCATCAGAAAAAAATACGTCAAAAACTGCAATAATTCGTGACTATTACCTGCCAACACTCATTGACAGTACACCCGCAAATTGATTGTGTCAACCGGTTTAAAGAAATTTCTGTGTTCGTCTCACAAAAATATTGCTGTGTTTTTCCGTTGGCCTTGGACTGAAACAGAAGCAAAGAAACAAAGTAGTGGCTATGTGTCAGAGAAGAGTCGCAAATGCTGACACAAAGGTAATGACTATTTTAAATGCAACAATTTGAGTCCCTTACAGTGCCAGCCACCTTGAATCATACCTTTGCTTTGAATTGCGTCAACGCGGTTGGGGAAATACCTGTCGAGGTCGCAAAGATAGTCTGTGCCCCCTCTTGTCTTCGATTGGGAATCGGCCGCAATCTCCGCTGTGTTCCCTGGGAATCGTCTTCTCCGAGAGGTCGCCGCAGATCACAAAAAAGGATCGCCTGAGCGACCCTGAGTTGTTCATCCCGGCGTTCTGCTGGCCGTGGCCGAAGAGTTTTCGGCCGTGAACATGTTCAATGGTTCTGGTGAATTGCCTGGACAAAGGGAAATGCAGCACCAAGATCCTCAAGGTCCCGCCTGCGCAGCCATGAGCGCTGCCCGCCCCTGCGCGCCCGAAGAATGAAAGGCCCGGCTTTTAGCCCGGCTTGCGCGCGCAAAACACGGCGCCAACGGTCACGGGTGAGCTCTTGTACCCGGTGGTGTGCAGCAGTCGGCCTTCGGTGAAGCCCGCGGACCCGATCATCTCCAGGAAAACCTTTCCCGGAACAGCGCCGTCGCGTCAGGTGGCCCAGGCCCCTGGATCAGGCGGATTCAGAAGTGGCGCGGCATCCTCCTCCATGATCTGGTCCGCCACCTGCAGCCGCCCCCCGGGCTTGAGCACCCGGAAGGCCTCGGCCAGCGCCTGGCGCTTGTTCAGGACCAGATTGTACACGCCGTTGGACACCAGCAGGTCAAAGCTTGCGTCGGAAAAGGGCAGCTGCTCCGCGCTGCCCAGCTGAAAGGTGACCGTAGAAGCGCCTGAGAGCGCGGCATTGGCCTCGGCGCGGGCAAGCATGTCCGGCGAGAACTCCAGCCCGGCCACCCGGCCACCGGGGCCGACATGGAAGGCGGCCACCAGGGCATCCACCCCGGCTCCGCTGCCCACGTCGAGCACGGCCTCGCCCGCTTCCGGCAGCCCGGCGGCAAAGGGATTGCCCACGCCGCAATAGCAGTCCTGCACGGATTCGGGCAGGGACCGCAGAGCCGCCGCCAGGTAGCCAAGGCCGTGCAGGCCCTCGCGGCCGGTGGGATAGGAAAACAGCCCCTGCGGGCTTTGCGCGGCCTTGCAGAACCGTTCGCGAAGCTGGCCCTCAATGCCTGAGCGCAGGCCTTCTTGGAAGAGCGACATCACCGGCCACCTCCTTGCCCTATGACTTGAGGACAATCATAGCAGAAGACGGTTTGCGCGACAAAGAGTTAATGAATCAGAGGCACTGATGCAAGATATAGGCATGGGCCCGGCCAGGGCTACTGGATCACGCCGCAAAACCGGAGCGCGTGGAAGGCCAGGGACGCCACCAGGGCCGAGGCCGGAATGGTGATGATCCAGGCCACGACCATGTTCCCGGCCACGCCCCAGCGCACGGCGGAGAAACGCTTGCTTGAGCCCACGCCGAGCACCGAGGTGGAGATGACGTGCGTGGTGCTGATGGGCGCGCCGAAGTGGCTGGCCCCGGTGATGACCAGGGCCGCGGCGGTTTCGGCCGCGCAGCCGTGGATGGGCTCAAGCTTGAAGATCTTGTGGCCCATGGTCTTGACGATCTTCCAGCCGCCCGTGGCCGTGCCCAGGCCCATGGCCAGGGCGCAGCCTATCTTGACCCAAAGCGGTATCTCGGTGCCGGGGATCACATGGAATATGTACAGGGCCAGGGTGATGATGCCCATGGTCTTCTGGGCGTCGTTCTGGCCGTGGCTGGTGGCCATGAAGGCCGAGGACAGGATCTGCAGCTTGCGGAACAGCGCATTCACCTTGAGCGGCTTGTAGCGCCGGAAGGACCAGGTGAGAAGGATCATGATCAGGTAGCCGCCGAGGAACCCGCCCATGGGCGAAAGCACCAGCGGCACGATGACCTTCTTCAGGATGGACATGTAGTTGAGGGCATTGAACCCGGAGTAGCTCACGGCAGCGCCCATGAGCCCGCCGATGAGGGCGTGGGACGAGGACGAGGGCAGGCCCAGGTACCAGGTCAGCACGTTCCAGAAGATGGCTCCGAGCAGCGCCGCCAGCACCAGGGCCTGGCTGCCGGAGACCATGTCCGCGTTGACGATGCCGCCGCTGATGGTCTTGGCCACCTGGTCGCCCATGAACGCGCCCGCGAAGTTGAGGACCGCGGCCATGACCACGGCCACCTTGGGCGAAAGCACCTTGGTCGAGACGATGGTGGCGATGGCGTTGGCGCTGTCGTGGGCCCCGTTGGTGTAGTCGAAGAACAGGGCCACGGCCACGATGGCCACCAGCAGCAGGGGCACATCAGGCATTTTTCAGCACCACGCCTTCGATAATGTCCGCCAGCCGCTCGGCCTGGTTCACGGCCTGCTCGATGCGGTCGTAGATGTGCGTCCACTTGACGATCTCCATCACCGTCTCGAACCCCTGCAGCTTGAGGTCGTAGACCTCGCCCAGGGCCACCAGGAGGACCATCTCGCACTCGTACTTGAGGGCCTTGATCTTCTTGGCGTTCTCCTCGACGTTCTTGCGCTCGCGCAGGCGGAGCTGCATGCGACCCACTTCCTCCACCATCAGCGAGAGGTTCTTCACGAGCCTCTTGGACGGGAACTTGACCACCGTGAAGTCGTAGAGCCCGATGCGCGTGGAGATGGCCTTGATGAGGTTGAGCAGGTCCTCCTGGGCGATGTTGATGTCGTGTATGTCCTCGCGGTCGATGGGCGTGATGAAGGTCATGGAGAGCTGCTTGGCGATGCTGCGCGCCACCGCGTTGCCCGTCTCCTCAATGAGGTTGATGGACTTGCACTTGTCCTCCACGTCCACGAATTCCTGGAAGATGCTGTTCAGCACTGTCACGGCCTCGGACAGCTTGGCATACTGCTCCGTGAACAGGTCGAAGAACTGGATTTCCTTGGGGAAAAAGCTGAAGCCCATGAACGCTCCTTTTGGCCGCTGCAACGCAGGCCGGCCGTGCCAGGCTTGAAAGGCCCGTTTTTTCAGGTCCGTCACGGCAATCTATCGTGCAGCCGGGCTTCTGCCAAGCCCAAACCTGAAGGCCCGGGCCCGGCCAGGTCCACGTTTCTTGACAGCCCTGGCCGAATTGCGCACAAACGCAGGATGAGACACTGTCCAGTCACCCTGGCCGAACAGGCGCGGCAACGGCAAGGCTGCGCGGGCCGGAAGAGCCAGCCCACGAAAAAAGCCGCTTCCTTGCGGAAACGGCTTTTCAGGTCTTACGTGGTGGGTCACCAAGGAATCGAACCTTGAACCTCCGGATTAAGAGTCCGCTGCTCTACCAATTGAGCTAGTGACCCACGTGCGCCGCGTTTCGTTGCGGCGAAGAAGCGTTTAAACGCCGGGGCATTCTTTGTCAACACGAAATGCCTGAACCTGGAAGACAAATGCGAAAATTCTTCTGTTTCAGCCTCGGAATCCTGCTCGGCCTGGCCCTGTTCACCGGCACCGGCCTGGCCCAGGAACGCCACGGC
>JANXYI010000094.1 GCA_025350085.1 Deltaproteobacteria bacterium | reverse complement strand
CTCACATGCGCACGCGCTCCAAGACCTCGGCCAGGACCTCGTCCAGCCCGCCGTCGGCCGGGGCCATGAGGTGCAGGGTCTGCATGAACAGCGGCTCGTAGCTGGTGCGCTGGCGGCCCAGGCGTTCGCGCAGCTGGGGCTCCTCCTGCGGCGTCTTGGCCAGGCGCCGGGCCAGGGTCTCCACGTCGGCCATGAGGTAGAGCACACGGCCCGTGGCCTTCAGGCGCTCGCGGAAGGCTGACCCCAGGAGCAGCTTGTGCGGCACTTCGATTATGGCCGGTCCGTTCGCCAGGAGCTGTGTAAGGGCCTCGTCCGGATTGTCATCCAGCGGCAGCGTGGCCGCCGGGCAGCCCAGCTCGCCCGCCAGGCGCGCGGCCAGGGTCGACTTGCCGCTGCCGGGCAGGCCTATAAGATAGAGGACGCCGGTGCCGGGCATCTGCGGTCTCTCGGCCGGGGTGTCCTGGCGGATGACCGTGACCTTGTCCGGCTCCTCGACCTGAAACTCGCGGCGGATGAATCGTGTCACCTGTGCTCCTGTGCCCGCGCGCGCTTCGCGCGGTGTGTCGCGCGGAAAAAGACGTAAGGATCCCGGAGGACCCCCTTCGCGCCGGTTGGTTGCTGCGTGCGGATAGGCAGGGTATAGCCCATGCGCGGCCGGGCGACAAGGTGTCCGGAGTACACAGGGGACAGGAAGGGCCGGGGAGGGAACATGCCCAGGGAGATCGTGCACTGGCAGGTGGCCGAACGCGCAGGCCAGCTCCTGGCCTCGGGCCCCCTGGGCCCGGCGCTTGCCAGCTGCCCGGCTGGCCTGCGCTATGGCGCGGTGTTCCACGACGTGCTGTACTACCTGCATGATAGGCGCGGCAGGCACCCCCAGGCCGTGCGGGAGCTGCCGGGCCGCCTGCACGGCGCCCGGGGCGAGGACACCTTCGAGCTGCTGCGGCTCTATGCCCCGCACCTTTACGCCCGGCAGGACTCCCCGCTGCCCCAGGCCTTTTTCGTGGGGCTCGCGGCGCACATCTTCACCGACGCCGTCCTGCACCCGTTCGTCTACCACTTCACGGGCAACTACCACGATGCCGACCCCGTGCGCCGTTCTGCTGCCGTGCGTCGGCACCGCATCCTGGAGGCGCTCATGGACATGGCGGCGGCCGGAGGCCCGGAGGCGCTCACGCAGCGTTCGCTCAAGGAAGTGGTTCATTCCCTGGAGGGGCAGCTCGCCCTGGCCTGCCCGCCGGAACTCCTGGGCCGCCTGGCCGGGGTGGACGCCGCGGCCGTTGGGCGGGCCCTGGGCGCGGCCCTGCAGACCCACTGCACCATGCAGGCCCTGGCCCGCAGGCCGAGGCTGGCGGGCCTGCTGCGCGCTCTGTCCGGTATGCTGCCCGACCAGTTCCGCGAGCTCTCGGCCCTGTTCTACGCCCCAAGGCTCTGGGGGCAGCGCGCTGCGGTCGCAGGTGAGCTGGCCTATTGCAACCCGGCCACGGGCGAGGCCTCAACCCTGACCCTGGCCGGGCTCATGGAGCTGGCTGCCTACCAAACGGCCGAGTTCTGCTCGGCCCAGGCCCCCCTGCTCCTGGCCCGGGGCGAGCTCACCGGCAGCGCACCCGGGCCGTCGCTGGACCTGGGCCTGCCGGGCGCCGTGACCAGCCAGGCCAGACATTTCGCCCTTTTGCCCCTGCTTTCAGACTAGTCCGCCGTCGAGTCCCGCCCAGGCCCCGCCAAAGCCCTCCTGCTCCCGTGCCGACGCCGCCTGCGCCCCTGTGCGCCGGGGGTTTTCGCGCGCCGGAAAAATATTCCCGGCAACCGTTTATAAAATTCTGCGCAGGCGCCTAAAGTTTTCCCAGGGCAGGTCGATGAGGTGAGCGTAGAAACAATCGGATTGGCCCCGCTGGCGATGTCGTCGGATGAGGACCACCGAATGGCAAGGACGCCAAAAAACTTTCAAGGAGGAAATGGTTATGTCACTCACAATCAACCATAACATGATGGCCATGGATACGGCCATGAACCTGTCCAAGTCGTATTCCGCTCTCGCCACCTCGACCCGGCGCCTGTCTTCGGGCCTGCGCATCACCTCCGCTTCCGATGACGCTGCCGGCCTGGCCGTGCGCGAAATCATGCGTTCGGAGATCAAGAGCTTGAATCAGGGCGTGCGCAACGCCAACGACGCCATCTCGATGATCCAGACCGCTGACGGCGCGCTGGGCGTCATCGACGAGAAGCTCATCCGCATGAAGGAACTGGCCATGCAGGCTGCCACCGGCACCTATTCTTCGGACCGGCGCCTGATCATCGACTCTGAGTACCAGGCCATGGCGTCGGAAATCACCCGAATCGCCAACTCCACGGACTTCAACGGCATCCACCTGCTGAACGGCAACCTCTCCGGCACCACCAGCATGCACAACGGCAACGGCATCACCGCAGCAGGCCCCATGAAGGTCCACTTCGGCACCGGCAACGACTCCGCTGAGGACTACTACTACGTGTCCATCAACACCTCCACCGCCTCGGCCCTGGGCCTGGGCCTGGGTGCGGGCACCAAGGGCGGCGCCAACGTCAACGCCGGCAAGTCCATCTCCACGCAGACCCTGGCGCAGGTGGCCCTCGACGCCCTGAACAACGCCATCGTGTCCAAGGACAAGATCCGCGCCAACCTGGGCGCCATGGAAAACCGCCTGCAGAACACGATCACCAACCTGAACGTCCAGGCCGAGAATACCCAGGCCGCCGAGTCTCAGGTTTCGGACGTGGACGTGGCGACGGAAATGACCAACTTCACCCGCAACCAGATCCTGACCCAGTCCGCTGTGGCCATGCTGTCCCAGGCCAACGGCCTCGGTCGACTGGCCATGCAGCTCATCGGCGGCTAATAGCCGGGGGCGCGACTCGCCAGAAGCTAGAACACACGGGCCGCCGCGAGGCGGCCCGTGTCATTCTGGCACCAGGCTTGCACAGGAGGCATGGGGAACCAGCATCAGGAAAGAATTGCCTCCCCAGAGGACTCGACCATGGCAAGCAGCATCACCAACTCGGGCAGCATCACCACCGCTGCCGTCGCCTCCGGACAGATCAACTTCACCGGACTGGGCAACGGCACGGACTTTAACGCCCTCATCGACGGGCTGGTGAAGGCCGAAGGCACGCGCACCACCCAGCTGACGGCCTGGAAGCAGGAGTGGACCGACAAGGTCGCGGCGTTCCAGACCCTGAACACCAGAATGCTCTCCCTCAAGACCACCCTTGACGGCATGGACACCATGGACACCTTCATGGTCAAGGCGGTGTCCAGCACGGACACTTCGGCCCTGACGGCCTCGGCGGACTCCACCGCCCAGGTCTCCACGCACTCCGTCATCATCGGGCAGCTGGCGCAGAACGACATCCTGACCACGGCCTCGGGCGTGAGCGCGCTGACCAGCGTGGTGGCGCCCTCGAACACTAATATCACCCTGTCCTACGCGGGCGCGAGCTTCACCCTCTCCAACGTCTCCGCCGGGACCACCCTCACGGGCCTGGTCAACTACATCAACAACAGCACCCTGTGCGCCGGCAAGATCAAGGCCACCACCATCTTCGACGGCACGGTCTACCACCTGCAGGTCTACGGCATGGGCCAGGGCGACGTGAATCAGGTGGTCATTTCCAACACCGGCTCCCTGGTCTTTTCGCCTGCGGCCTTTACCAACACCCAGCAGGCCCAGAGCTCGCACATCAAGGTGGACGGCTATCCCATCGGCGCGGCCAGCTGGCTCTCGCGCGACTCCAACACCGTGGCCGACGTGGTTCCGGGCATCACCATGAACCTCCGGCAGGCCAACTCCAACGCCTCCCTCTTGATCGGCGTGTCCACGGACACGGCGGCCATCAAGCAGAACATCCAGAACTTCGTGTCCCAGGTCAACCAGGTGCGCACCATGATCCAGGCCATGTCCAAGGTGGACACGACGACTCCCAGCAGCCCGCAAGGCGCCCTGCTCACAGGCAACTACGGCGTGCAGCTCATCGATTCGCAGCTCAAGGACGTTGTGGCGGACAAGGCCCTGGGCTTCAGCTATTTCACCGCGCTCACCAGCAACGCGGGCAGCGGAGACATCTTCTCCTCGCTCTCCCAGTTGGGCATCAAGACGGACGCGGACGAGTCCTCGCCCACCAGCGGCCAGCTCATTCTGGACGACGCGGTCCTCTCCGCCGCCCTGGCGAGCAACCCCGACGCCGTGGCCAAGCTCTTCGCGGCCAGCAATCTGGGGGAGAGCACCTCGCCCAACTTCTCGTTCCTCGGAGCCATTGGCGGCACCACCAAGCCCGGCAACTACAACGTGAGCATCATCACCAGCGGGGCGGGCATCTCAAGCGCCACCATCAACGGGCATCCCGCGGCCATCGACGGCTGGAAGATCACCGGCTCCGCGGGATTCGACGAGGCCGGTCTGGTGGTGCAGCTCGACAACCACTCCCTGAACTCCACGCTCACCGGCCTGGTGAACCTGAAGCAGGGCAAGGCCGGGGAGATGGCGGACAAGCTCAAGGCCCTCACCAGCACCACCGACGGTCCCCTGCACATCCTGCAGGAGAACTACGGGGACATCACCAAGGACATCGACACCAAGATCGCTTCCGAAACCACGCGCATCGCCAACTACAAGGCCATGCTGCAGGACAAGTTCTCGCGCCTGGACACGCTGCTCGGCACGCTCAACCAGCAGCAGACCCAGCTGACGAGCTCCATCGCGCAGTTGAGCAAGTAGTTGTCCGCGTACGAAATCAGGGAGGCTTAAGCAATGCTCAAGGCCGCCAAGGCATATCTCTCGACGCAGGTCACCACCGCCACCCAGGGCGACCTGCTGCTCATGCTTTACGACACGGCCATCAAGCACCTCAAGCTGGCCAAGGACAAGATGGCCCTGCGCGACTTCGCGGGCAAGGGCATCCTCATCAGCAAGGCCATTGAGATCGTCAGCGAGCTGCACGAGTGCCTGAACAAGGACCGCGGCGGAGAGCTGGCCAAGAACCTGAGCCAGGTGTATTTCTTCTGCAACACTAGGCTGCTGCAGGCGAACATGGAGATGAGTCCGGGCAAGCTGGACGAGGTCGTGGGCATTTTGTCCGGCCTGCGCCAGGCCTTTGCCCAGATCATTCCCGGCCAGGAGGGCATGGCCCCGGCCTCGCAGTCGGCCATCCTGCGCCCGGCCCAGGACCCCGATGTGCTGGACGCTCAGCCCGCGCCGCTGGCCCAGGCCGCCATGTCGACGGCCGTGGCCCAGGAGATGGCCGTGCAGCCCGCAGAGGACGAAGCACCCCAGGCCGAGGCCCCTGCGCCCGAGACTGCGGAACCGGCCCTGCCGGTGAACACGGTGCGCTCCAGGGCCGCCAACGCCTACGCCAACGCCCGCTAGACGGACCCTAGACGAGACCTTAGACGGCGATCACCAGCGGCACCACCACGGGGTCGCGGTCGAGCACCGTGCGGAAAAAGCGCCTGAGCGCCATGCGCACGCGCTCCTTGAGCTTCTTGAGGTTGCCCTTGGGGCAGTTCTCCACCTCCTCCAGGACCACGCATTTGGCGTCCTCCAGAAGGTGGGCATACTGCTGCTCGAAGACGAAGCCCTTGGACACGATGTCGGGCCCCAGCGTGATCTCGCCGGTGTCCTTGTCGATGACCAGCAGCACCACCACCATGCCTTCCCCGGCCAGCAGCTGGCGCTCCTTGAGCACGCTTGTGCCCACGTCGCCCACGCCCTTGCCGTCCACCAGGATGCGCTCGGCGGGCACGGCCTCCTCCAGGCGGATGCCCAGGGGCAAAAAGCTCACGGGCTGGCCGTCCTCCAGCACCAGGGCGCGCTCCGGCGCCACCCCGCACTCCACGGCCAGGCGCGCGTGCTTTACCAGGTGGCGGTACTCGCCGTGCACGGGCACGAAATACTTGGGCTTGACTGCCTCGAGCATGATGCGCAGCTCCTCGCGGTGGGCGTGGCCCGAGGCGTGGATGGCCTGGACTTTTTCATACAACACCTCGGCCCCGAGCTTGTACAGCCGGTTGATGACCTTGGTGATGGCCAGCACGTTGCCCGGGATGAAGCGCGAGGACAGAAGCACCAGGTCGCCCTTCTTGATGCGCATCTGGCGGTGCTCGTCGAGTGACATGCGCGAGAGCGCGGCCAAGGGCTCGCCCTGGGAGCCGGTGACCACGAGCACCACCTGCTCGTCCGGCAGGCTCCCGGCCTCGTCCACTTCGAGCAGGGTGCCCCCGGGGATGCGCAGGTAGCCCAGCTCGCGGGCCAGGTCGATGTTGCGGGCCAGACTTTTGCCGGAAATGGCCACCTTGCGGCCGCAGGCCGCGGCCAGGTCGAAGATCTCCTGCAGGCGCTGGATGTGGCTGGAAAAGAGCGTGACGATGATGCGGCCGCGCGCCTTGTCGAAGATCTCGCGCAAGCTCGCCATGATCTCGCGCTCGGTAAGCGCGAAGCCGTCGCGCTCGACGTTGGTGGAGTCGCTCATCAGCAGCTTGACGCCGGGCTCGGCAAAGCGGCGGATGGCGTCCATGTCGGTTGCGTGCCCGTCCAGCGGGTTGCGGTCGATCTTGAAGTCCCCGGTGTGCACCACGCGGCCTTGCGGGGTCTCGATGCCCAGCGCAAAGCCCTTGATGATGGAGTGGCAGACCGGGATGAAGTTGAAGGCAAAGGGGCCGATCTCGATGCGGTCACCGGCCTGAACAGGCCTAAGGTCGGCCGGGATGCCGCGCTCGGTGAGCTTGGCGTTCACCAGCGCCAGGGTGAAGTCCGAGCCGTAAACCGGCACGTCCACCTGGGGCAGCAGCCAGGGCAGCGCG
>JANXYI010000073.1 GCA_025350085.1 Deltaproteobacteria bacterium | reverse complement strand
CGACCTGGGCCTGCAGATGTCGGCCCTGTCCGTGGCCGGGCTGGCGATACTCCTGCCCTGGCTGCACGGGCTTGTGCCGCATCTGCCCGAGCGCCTGGATGGCCGCCTGGGCCGGGCGCTCAGCCTTGTCTGGGACGGCCTGGCCTTGAGCCTGGCGGCCAATCTGGCGCTGCTGCCGGTCATGGTCTGGTATTTCGGCCTGTTCCCGCCCAATTTCCTGCTCAACCTGCCCTGGGTGCCGGTGCAGGGCGTGGTGGTGCAGTCGCTGGGCATGGTCGGCCTGGCGCTCGCCCCGGTGCCGGGCCTGGAGCAGGCCGCGGGCTGGCTGCTCTTTGCTGCGAGCTGGGTGCAGGAACAGATGCTCGACGCCCTGCGCCTGGCGGCCCGGGCCGGGTGGCTGCCGGTGTGGGCGCTTTTGCGGCCGCTCTGGCCGGAGCTCCTGGGCGCCGGGCTGGTCACGGCGCTTGTTCCCTATTGCTGGCGCAGGCCCACTGCCCCGGCCTTGTTGCTCGTGCTGGCCGGGCTGCTGCTTATGGCTGTCCCGCAGGCGCAGATGCTTCTGGATGATGCCCGGCCCGAGGTGCGCCTGACCCTGCTCGACGTGGGCCAGGGCCAGGCCCTGCTGGTGAGCGCGCCAAACGGGCGGCGCTGCCTGGTGGACGGCGGCGGCACCGCCAGCCGGACCTTTGACCTGGGCCGCTCCGTGGTCGGCCCCACGCTGGCCTGGGGCCGGCCGCCCGTGCTCGACGCCGTGGCCATGAGCCACCCGGACTCCGACCATGCCCAGGGCCTGGCATTTATTCTGCGGCATTTCCGGGTCAAGCGCTTGGTCACCAACGGCCAGTGGCCCGTGGGCGGGCTGGGCGAGGCCTTTGACGCGGCCCTTGCGGCTGGCGCGCCCCGGCCCGAGGCCCTGCGGCCTGGCCAGAGCCTGGACCTGGGTTCGGGCGTGTGGCTGGAAGCCCTGCACCCGGCCGAGGATTTTGACAAGACCACGACCAACGAGCGTTCGCTGGTGCTGCGGTTGACGTGGCGCGGCGTGCCCCTGGCGCTTTTACCCGGGGATGTGCAGCGCGCGGGCATTGAGCACATGATCGACGCGGGCCGGGACCTGCGCGCAATGGTGCTGGTGCTGCCGCACCACGGGTCCAAGTCGAGCTTGTCTGGCATGCTGTACGAGGCCGTGGCCCCGACCCGGGCCGTGGTCAGCTGCGGGTACTTGAACCAGTTCCGCTTCCCCAACCAGGCCGTGGTGGACGAACTGGCCCGGCGCGGCATCCCGCTTGCGTCGACGGCGGACAAGGGCATGCTGGAGCTGGTCTGGACTGCGCCGGAAGCGGACGCGCGCCTGTCCGGCCAGCGGCCCTAGGTGCCGGGTTCCTTGCCGCTTCCCGCACTGCCCAGGAGGTACTCCCAGGCCTGGGCCGCGGGCAGGGGCTTGGCGTAGAGGTACCCCTGGGCATACTCGCACTGGAGCACGGTGAGGATCACCTGCTGTTCGCTGCGCTCCACGCCCTCGGCCACCACCTGGAGCTGCAGGGAGTGCGCCAGGCTGATGATGGCCTTGACGATCTCCAGGCCCTCCTGGCTGGCGTCCAGCCGCCGCACGAAGCTGATGTCGATCTTCAGGTTGTCCAGCGGGAACTGCTGCAGGCTGCTCATGGACGAGTAGCCGGTGCCGAAGTCGTCGATGGACAGGGTGCAGCCCAGGGCCTTGAGCTTTTTCAGCTTCTCCACGGCGCTGCCCGCGTTCTCCATGATGGC
Source organism: Deltaproteobacteria bacterium (assembly GCA_025350085.1). Lineage (GTDB taxonomy): Bacteria > Desulfobacterota > Desulfovibrionia > Desulfovibrionales > Desulfovibrionaceae > Humidesulfovibrio. The sequence continues at coordinate 1,467 of JANXYI010000073.1, read as the reverse complement.
CGACTCGGTGATCTCGAGCTTGAGCGCCCCGGCCGGAAGCCCGGTTTCCTGCAGGACGCTGCGGATGTCTTCCACGAGCATGGTGTCGGAGAACTGCCGGGGTGAGAGGTTCACGGACATGACCAGGCCCCTGGCCAGTTCCGAGGCCTCGCGCCAGGCCACGAGGGTCTGGCAGGCCTCGCGCAGGACCATGATGCCCAGCTCCACGATAAGCCCGGTGTCCTCGGCCACGGGGATGAAATCTCCGGGCGAGACAAGGCCCTGCTCCGGGTGGTTCCAGCGCACCAGGGCCTCGAAGCCCTGCAGGCTGGCCGCACCGTCCAGGCGCACGATGGGCTGGTAGACCACGAAAAACTCCTTGTTGGCCACGGCCCGCCTCAGGTCGGTCTCCACGGTGAGCAGCGTGCTGGCGCGCTCGAGCATGGCCTTGGTGAAGACCTTGAAGCGGTTGCGCCCGGCCTTCTTGGCCTGGTGCATGGCCACGTCGGCGTTGCGCAGCAGGTCCTCCGGGGTGTCGGACTCCTGCGCGCCCAGGGTGATGCCCAGGCTGGCCGTGAGCTGGATCTCGTGCCCGTCCACGCTGAGCGGCATGGCCAGCGCCTTGCGCATGCGCTGGACGGCCTGGATGGTTTCGCGCGGGGAGGTAAGCTCCTCCAGCAGGAGGACGAACTCGTCGCCGCCGAAGCGCGACACCGTGTCCAGGCCGCGCACGCAGTCCCGCAGCACGTCGGACACGGCCATGAGCACCTTGTCGCCAAAGGCGTGGCCCAGGCTGTCGTTCAGCACCTTGAAGCGGTCCAGGTCCAGAAAGACCAGGGAGAAATGGTAGGGCTGGCGGCGGCGGGCGCGTTCCATGGCCTGACGCACGCGGTCCAGGCACAGGGTGCGGTTGGCCAGGCCCGTGAGCGGGTCGTGCAGGGCCAGGTGCCGCAGCTGCAGCTCCATCTCCTTGCGGCCCGTGATGTCGCGCAGGGAGATGCGGCTGCCGAGCGACCCTCCGTTGCCGCTCATGACCTCGCGCTTGGTCTCGCTGACCCAGCGCAGGCCGGAGTCCCTGTGCCGGAGACGGAAGTCCAGGCTCTCGTCCTCGGCCTGGAACCCGCCGGAGTGGAAGCGCTGCCAGGCGTCCTTGTCCTCGTCATGGACGAGCTGCTCGAGCGCGTCGGGCACGCTCAGGAAATGTTCGCGGGGATACCCGGTGATGCGCTCGCAGGACGGGCTCACGTAGAGCATCTCGCCGGTGGGACTGACCCAGCACTCCATGTCGTGGGTGTAGTCGGCCACGATGCGGTAGCGGTCCTCGCTCTTCTGCAGGGCCTGCTCGCTCTGTATCTGGGCGGTGACGTCCACGGCGATGCCGGCCACGGCAAAGGTGACGCCGCTTTGCACCAGGGGGAACTTGGAGGTCTGGTGGAACCGCGGCGGGCCGCCGGAGAGCCGCCGCACCTCCTCCATGATGAGCAGGGG
>JANXYI010000018.1 GCA_025350085.1 Deltaproteobacteria bacterium | reverse complement strand
GCGCCCGGGCGCTCATCGACGCCAACCCGTCCCTGCTCTGCGCCGAGTCCGTGCTCCTGGCCGTGGCCGAGGCCCTGGGCGTCGACTCGCCGCTCATCCCCCGGATGGCCACGGGCTTCTGCAGCGGGGTTGCGCGCACCTGCGGGCCGTGCGGCGCCTTTTCCGGCGGGGTCATGGCCCTGGGGCTGGCGCTCGGCCGCGACTCCCTCACCGACGACTTGGACGACACCTACGTCCCGGTGCAGGAATATCGCGAATATTTTCTCGCGCGCTTCGGCTCGCTGAACTGCCGGGAGCTCACGGGCTTTGATCTGGGCGCGCCGGAAGGGCTGCTGGCCTACCGCAAGGCCGGGCTGAAGCTTGGGCTCTGCACGCCGCTGGTGGATGAGAGCGCGGCCCAGGTCCTGCGCATACTGGCCGGGCACCTGGAGCATCCGGGCGCCTGAGCATGGAAGGCCGGGCCCTGTTTCTCGATGCCTCGCCTGAGGCCCCGTCGGAGGGAACGGGCTGGGGCCGCAGCCTGGAGTTCGGCGCGCCGTTGGCCGTGCGCCGGGCCGAGACCCTGGACGGGGTGCGCGGGGTGGTCACCTGGGCCGATAAGCAGTCCCGCGCGGGCCGCTGGGTGGTCCTGGCCCTGGCCTACGAGGCTGCGCCCGCCTTTGACGCTGCCCTGTCCGTGCACCCGCCCGCCGCAGACCCGCCCCTGGCCGGGCTGCCCCTGGCCTGGGCCGCCAGCCACGAGGGGCCCTGGCCGCTTGGGCCGGAGGCGCCAAGTCCGCAGACCGCGCCCGGCATGCCTGGCCGCAGCCCCTGGCACGCCCTGGTCCAGCCCCGGGACTATGGCGCGAACTTCGCCCGGCTCCAGAACGAGATCGCAGACGGCGAGACCTACCAGGCCAACTACACCGTGCCCTTTGAGTGCGCCTTTGCGGGCGCCTCCGGGGACGGTGACCACGCCTGGTTCGCCGAGCTGGCGCGCGCCCAGGGCGCGGGCTTCTGCGCCTGGCTGGACCTGGGAAGACACCGGGTGCTGTCGCTGTCGCCGGAGCTCTTCTTCCGTCTGGACGGCAGCGAGATCCTGGCCCGGCCCATGAAGGGCACGGCCCGGCGCGGGACCACCCCAGATGACGACGCCGCCCGGCGTACGGCCCTGGCGCAGAGCCCCAAGGACCGCGCCGAGAACGTCATGATCGTGGACCTCATGCGCAGCGACCTGGGCCGTGTGGCGGTTCCCGGCAGCGTCAGCGTGTCCCGGCTCTTCCACGTGGAGACCTACCCGACCCTGTTCCAGATGACCTCGGACGTGCGCGCCACGCTGAGAGGCGGCGCGGGCCTGGCCGAGGTGCTGGCCGCGCTGTTCCCCTGCGGGTCCGTCACCGGCGCGCCCAAGGTGCGCACCATGCAGCTCATCCGCGAGCTGGAGCCGCACCCGCGCGGACTGTATTGCGGGGCCATCGGCCTCATTGAGCCGGGTGGCGGCCGCGCCACCTTCAGCGTGGCCATCCGCACCGTGCTCCTGGATCAGGAGGCCGGGCTGGCGCGCTTCGGCGTGGGCGGCGGCGTGACCCACGACTCCGAGGCGGCCGCCGAATATGCCGAGTGCCTGACCAAGATGCGCTTTCTGACCCCGCCGGGCCAGGACTTCGAGCTTCTGGAGTCGCTCCTGCTGCTGCGCGGGCAGTATCCGTTGCTGGAGCTGCACCTGGCGCGGCTGGCCCGGTCGGCCGGGCATTTCGGCTTTGCCCTGGATGAGGGCGCGCTGCGCCAAAGGCTGGCCGGGCTGGCCGAGGCGCACCCCGCGGGCCGGTTCAAGGCCCGGCTCGTGCTGGCGCGCGACGGCTCGCTCACGGTCGAGGCCGCGCCCCTTGCCGACGGCCGCATGCCCGCCCTGCGCCTGGGCTTTGCGCGTGCGCCCGTGGACTCGCGCGACGAGCTTTTGCACCACAAGACCACGCGCCGCGCGCTCTTCGAGCGGGCCTTGGCGTCCGCCTGTTCCGGACCAGGGGGGCCGGGCTGCGACGACGTGCTGCTGGTCAACGAGCGCGGCGAGGTCACGGAGTCCACGCGCGCCAATCTGGTGCTCAAGCTGGAGGGGCGGCTGGTGACACCAGCGCTTGCAGGCGGGCTGCTGCCCGGCGTGTTCCGGGAGAAGCTGCTTGCGCGCGGGGTGCTGGGGGAGCAGGTGCTTGCCCCGGCCGACGTGCTGCGGGCCGAACGCATCTGGCTGGTGAACTCGGTGCGCGGCTGGATGAAGGCGGAGATGGCGGGGCAGGGTCGGGAAGTGGGCTAGCCAGCGACCTTGACGCAGTCTCGGCCAGCCTGCTTGGCCGCGTACATGGCCGCGTCGGCCCGGCCCACCAGGGCCTCCACGGATTCGTCGGCCCCGAGCTGGGCCACGCCCAGGCTCACCGTCACCTGGCCGGAGACCAGTTCGGCCAGGCGCAGGTCCTCGGCCACGGAGCTGCGCAGCTTCTCGGCCAGCAGGACCGCGGCAGGCGCGTCGCAGTCCTGCACGATCATCAGGAATTCCTCGCCGCCCCAGCGGCACACCGTGTCCGACTCGCGCAGATGCCCGCGCAGGTTTGCGGCCACGCGCCTGAGCACCTCGTCGCCCACCAGGTGCCCGCGCTGGTCGTTGACAGCCTTGAAGTGGTCCACGTCGGCCAGGAGCACGCTCATGGGCGTGCCCGCGCGGCGGGAGTGCGTCACGGCCTGGTGCATGAGCACGTCCAGGGCCTGGCGGTTCAATAGCCCGGTGAGCTTGTCCGTGGTGGCCAGCTCCTCCAGGCGCACCTGGTAGCGGCCCAGGGCCAGCCCGGTGATGCCCACCACCAGCAGGGTCACCAGCGCGCACACGGCCAGGTTCACGTACAGGGTGCGCCGGATGCCGGCGAGCGCCTCGTCCTCGGTCTTCTCCACGAACAGGAACCACTTGAGCTCCGGGATGAAGCGCACGTTCAGCAGATGCGTCTGGCCGCCGCTTTTGTACTGGTACGAGCCCGCGCCAGCAGCCAGGATGGCCTTGGCCTGGCTGCCCAGGCCTTCCACCTCGTGGATGTTGGTCTCGCGCAGGCCCGGGCTGTTGCCGTAGAGCACGATGCGGCCCGCGGGGTCCACGAAGCTGATGCGCCGCCCGAAGCGCTCCTGGTACGAGTTGAGCGCGCTGCGCACGGAGTCCATGGTCAGGCCCACCCCGGCGGCGCCGAGGAAGCGGCCCTTGTAGTCCAGCGCGCGGTAGTTGATGAAGATGGTGAGCAGGTCGCGGTTGGCCAGGTCCGGGTCCACGTTGATCTCGTAGGGCTCCTGCATGGCGCGTACGCGGAAGTACCAGGCGTCGCGGGGCTCGTCCGCGCGCACCTTCTTGAGTACGCCCGAGGGGTGGTAGTAGGTGCGGCTGGCCTCGGACACGAAGAAGCTGGTGAAGGCCCCGTAACGCTCCATGACCTCCTTGAGGTAGCGCGTAATCTCCGAGGGGTCGCGTTCGCCGCGCAGGGTCCAGTCGCGCAGGAAGGTGTCGCTGGCCATCATGGAGGACACGAACACCGGCCGCACCAGGTCCTTCAAGATCTCGGAGTAGATGTTGTCCGAGGTCAGCGGCAGTTCCTGGGTCAGGATGGATTCGCGGATGGCGTTGCGCGAGACGTGGTAGCTGACGAGCGTGGTGCTGAAGAAGCCCAGGCTGAGCAGCAGGCTCAGGCCCAGGAGCAGGGTGCGCTTCCTGGGGATTCTCGTCTGCGGTGCTGGCTGCGCGGTGTTCGGCATTGGGCGCTCCGGGCCTGGGGGCTATTCCACGGTGACGCTCTTGGCCAGGTTGCGCGGCTGGTCCACGTCCTTGCCCAGATAGTCGGCCATCTCGTAGGCAAAGAGCTGCAGCGCGGGCAGGGTCAAAAAGGCCGCGAGCGGGCCGGTGGCCCTGGGCAGGAGCCAGGGGTGCTCGACGTGCAAATCCAGGCCCTCGTTGGTGAGCGCCACGATCTCGCCCGCGCGGGCCTGCACCTCGACCAGATTGCTCTTGACCTTGGGGAAGAACTCGTCGTCGAGCGCAATGGCAAAGGTCGGGAAATGCGGGTCGATGAGCGCGATGGGCCCGTGCTTCATCTCGCCCGCGGCATAGCCCTCGGCGTGGATGTAGCTGATCTCCTTGAGCTTGAGCGCGCCCTCCAGCGCCAGCGGGAAGTTCGGGCCGCGGCCCAGGAACAAAAAGCTCGTGGTCTCGGCAAAGTGCTTGGCCAGGCGCAGGGCAGAGGCGCGTAAGGAGGGCAGGGCGTCCTCCAAGATCTTCGGCAGGGTCTGGAGTTCGCTCACCAGGCCAGCGCAGCTGTCCTCGCTCATGGTGCCCTTGCGGCGGCCCCAGTAGAGCGTCAGCAGGAGCAGCGCCGCCAGCTGGCTGCACATGGCCTTGGTCGAGGCCACGCTGATCTCGGGCCCGGCCTGGCTGTAAAGCACATAGTCGGACTCCCGCGCGATGCTCGACCCGACCACGTTGCACAGGCCGATGACCGGCAACCCACGGCTCTTGGCCAGCTTGATCCCGGCCATGGTGTCCATGGTCTCGCCCGACTGGCTGATAGCCAGGACCACGCCGCTTTTGTCCAGGATGGGCTCGCGGTAGCGGAACTCCGAGGCGATCTCGACCTGCACCGGGATCTTAGCGTATTTCTCCAGCAGGTACAGGCCCCACAGCCCGGCGTGAAAGCTGGTGCCGCAGGCCACGATGTGCAGGCGCTCGGGCACGGGCAGCGCGTCGAGCTCCGGCAGGCGCACCTGGCTGGTGGCCGGGTCGATGCGGCCGAGCAGGCAGTCGCGGATGACCTTGGGCTGCTCGAAGATCTCCTTGAGCATGAAGTGCTTGTAGCCGCCCTTTTCGGCGGCCTGGACGTCCCAGTTGATGCGGCTCACTGTTTTGGCCACGGGCTCGAGGGTGTCGGCGCGGAAGACCTCCCAGGAGCTGGCCGTCAGGCGCACCAGCTCGCCGTCTTCCAGAAAGACCACGTCGCGGGTGTAGGGCAGGAACGCCGGGATGTCCGAGCCCAGGAAGTTCTCGCCCGTGCCCACGCCCATGACCAGCGGGCTGGCCACGCGGGTGGCCCACAGGGTGCCGGGGTGGTCCACGCTCATGAGCACGATGGCGTACGCGCCCTCGGCCCGGCCCAGGGCCTTGGACAGGGCCTGCATGACGTCGCCGCCCGTGGCCTTGAGGCACTCGGCGATGAGGTTGACCAGGACCTCAGAGTCGGTGTCCGAGCGGAACTCGCAGCCCTTGGCGGTCAATTCGGCCTTGAGCGCCTCGTAGTTCTCGATGATGCCGTTGTGGATGATGGCGAGTCGGCCGGAATGGTCGCGGTGGGGGTGGGCGTTGCGCTCAACCGGCACGCCGTGGGTGGCCCAACGGGTGTGCCCCATGCCGCTGGTGGCGGAGAACACGTGCATGGTGGCGAGCTTCTGTTCCAGGGCCGAGAGCTTGCCCTCGGCGCGGATGACCGAGAGCTGGCCCGCCTGGACAAAGCTGACCCCCGCGGAATCGTAGCCGCGGTATTCCAGGCGGCGCAGGCCCTCCACAACGAGGGGTACAGCCGGGCGGTGTCCGCAGTAGCCGATGATGCCGCACATGGTTCGCTCCGTTGTCGTGAATTGGGGGGTTAGGCCCGGGCCGTGGCCCTGGCCCAGAAGGCAGGCCAGTCGGCGAGCAGCGCGCGCAGGGCGCGGCCCCGGTGCGAGCGCGCGTTCTTGTCCGCGCGCGAAAGTTCCGCAGCCGTTTGGCCCAGCTCCAGGTCCAGGAACAGGGGGTCGTAGCCGAAGCCTCCGGAGCCCCGCGGGCTGGTCAGCACCCGACCTTCCCAGCGGCCCTCGGACAGGATCTCGGCCCCGTTTGGCGCATGGGCGGCCACCACGCTGACGAAACGGCAGCCGCGCCCCGCCTCGGGCCGGCCGGCCAGGGTCTCGAGCAGCTTGGCGTTGTTGGTCGCGTCGGTGGCGTTTTCGCCGGAATAGCGGGCGGAGTAGACGCCGGGCGCGCCGTCAAGGGCGTCGACCATGAGCCCGGAGTCGTCGGCCAGGGCCACGAGTCCGGTGGCCAGGGCCACGGTGCGCGCCTTGAGCGCGGCGTTCTCGGCAAAGGTCAAGCCGGTCTCTTCGATTTCACCGATCTCCAGAAAGGCGCCCAGGCCGAGGACATGAACGCCGCTCCCGGCCAGCAGGGCCTCGAGTTCGGCGATCTTGCCCGCGTTCCGGGTGGCCAGGACCACTGTGTTGGCGAGGGATTTTTCCGCTGTGGGCATCCGGGCTGTCTATCCGGTTGCCGCCTGTTTCGCAACCGCGAGGTGCGGGGGCAGGAGCAGGGTCACGCGGGTGCCCACGCCAGGCACGCTGGCCAGCTCGACATGGCCGCCCAGGTCGTCGAGGATCTTCTTGATCATGGCCAGGCCCAGGCCCGAGCCCTTGCCCTTGGTGCTGAAGAAGGGGCTGAAGACCTTGTCGCGCGTCTCCGGGAGGATGCCCACGCCGGTGTCCTCCACCTCCAGGGTCACGTGGGCCGGGGCCAGGCCCGTGCGCACGGTGAGCATCCCGCCCGTGGGCATGGCCTCCACGGAGTTCTTGACCAGGTTGATCAGGCACTGCTTGATGAGCTCCGGGTCGGCCTTGACCAGCGGCAGGTCCGCAGTCAGGGCCAGCACAGGCTCGATGCTCTGGCTCTCGCAGGCCATGCCCATGAGGTCCATGGTCTCGCGCACGATGCGGTTCACGTCCGCCATGCCCGGGGTGGACTCCACGGGCCGGGCGAAGTTCAGGATGCTCTTCAGGATGCCGTCCAGCCTGCGCGACTCGGCCACGATGATCTCCAGCTTTTCTCGGGACTTGCCGTCCTGGGCCTCGCGCAGGAGCTGGTTGGCGAAGCCGCCGATGGCAAAGAGCGGATTGCGGATCTCGTGCGCGATGTAGGTGGACATCTCGCCGATGGAGGCCAGGCGCTCGGACTGTTGCAGGCGCTGTTCCATCTGGGTGCGGTTGGTGATGTCGCGGCGGATGCACAGCAGGCTGAGCGGTTTTCCGGCCTCGTCCAGGATGGGGTAGACGTACTCGCGCACGTAGTGCATGCGCCCGTCCGCGTCCACCTGGGGGAAGGTGGCCTCGGCGGTCTGGAGCGTGGTCAGGGCCTGTTCCAGGGGGGAGGCGGTGCTGTTGTCTTGCGTCTCGGGCAGGGTGAAGAATTCGCGCAACTGTTGGCCCGCGACCTCGGCCTTCTTCAGGCCCACGCGTTCCAGCAGGGCCTTGTTGCAGTCGAGCACCCGGCCCTGTGCGTCGGTGAGGACGATTTCCTCCTTTAGCTGGTCGATGACGTTCTTGAGCAGGGTCTGGGTGTGCAGGAGGTCGACCTGGCAGGCCACCCACAGCTGGTCCGAGGAGAGCAGGCGCAAAAAGAAGCTGGCCGCAGCGCGCTCCACCAGGGCCACGGAGGCAGGCAGCCCCTGGCGCAGGGCCTGGATCAGCGTCTCGCGGCCCGTGGTCTCGATGACCATGGTCAGGCCCGGGTGATTGGTGAGCATCTCGCGCCAGCCCGCGTACACCGGCAGGCCGAGGGATTTGGAAAAGAGCCCGTCCGCCGGGGCCTCCTCGTGCAGGGCCAGGGCCTCCAGGCCCAGCTGGCCCAGGACGCGCTCGTTGCCCAGGGAGGCGAACATCTCCCAGAAAGGCACCAGGGACGTCTTGTCTCCTATGATGCCGATACGGTATGGCTTGTCTGCCCGCAGGGACTCGACCATGAGGCGGGGCTCCTCTTGCGCCGGGGGGCGGCGTTGAAACGACTACGTAAGCCTATACTACACGAGTCCGATGAAAGCGCAACACCCTGTGTTGGCATCTGTGCATAACTTTCCGACGCATTTTGAAAATCTATGAGGAGCATACATGGCCAAGGTCCGTGTGCACACCATCAGCCTGGGCTGCCCCAAGAACCGCGTGGACACCGAACGCCTGCTGGGTGTGCTCGGGCCCAGCTACGCCCCGGCCCAGGGTGTGGCCGACTCGGACCTTGTGCTCGTCAACACCTGCGGGTTCATCCGCCCGGCCGTGGAGGAGTCCGTGGAGACCATCTTCGGGGCCATCCGCGAGATGGCCGACCTGCCCCGGCGCCCGGTGCTGGCCGTGGCCGGTTGCCTGGTCAGCCGCTACGGCAAGGCTGATCTCGCCGTTGACCTGCCCGAGGTGGACCTCTGGCTCTCCACGCGCGAGTTGGAGCAGTGGCCCGGGCTCGTGGGCGCGGCGCTGGGCAGGAAAAACCTCGACGCGCTGGGGCCCCGCCGCCTGAGCACCGGCCCGGCCTTCGCCTACCTCAAGGTCAGCGAGGGCTGCTCGCACAAGTGCGCCTTCTGCACCATCCCCTCCATCCGCGGCAAACACAAAAGCCGGACCCTGGACGACCTCACCCGCGAGGCGCGGCTCCTGGTGGAGAAGGGCGGCGTGCCGGAACTCGTGCTGGTGGGCCAGGACGTGACCTCCTACGGCCGCGACCTGGGCCTGAAGGACGGCCTGAAGCACCTGCTGGACCGGCTCATGCCCATCCCCGGCCTCAAGTGGCTCCGGCTCATGTACCTGTACCCCGCGGGCCTGACCGACGGCCTCTTGAAGCACCTGGCGGGCCTGGGCAGGCCGCTCTTGCCCTATTTCGACATCCCGCTGCAG
>JANXYI010000460.1 GCA_025350085.1 Deltaproteobacteria bacterium | reverse complement strand
CGCCCTGGCCGCCGGAGGCATCCATGCAAACGGACCACGCGACCCTGCTCATTCTGGCTGACCTTGTGCTGGTGGCGCACACGGCCCTGGCGCTGTTTTTGACCTTCGGCCTTCTCGCAATATATCTGGGCAACTGGCTGGGCTGGGCTTTCGTGCGGGGCCGCGCCTTCCGCATCATCCACCTGATAGGCATGGCCGTGGTGGCCCTGGAGTCCGTGCTGGGCGTCGCCTGTCCGCTGACGGGCGTCGAGTTTGCGTTGCGCAAGGCGGCAGACACCACCACCTATCCGGGCGGGTTCATCGCCCACTGGCTGGGGCGGCTTTTGTACTACGATTTTGACGAGCGGGTGTTTGCGGCGCTGTATCTGGCAGGGCTGGGGCTGACGCTCTTGGCTTGGCGGAAGGTGCGCGTGAACGGCAAGGCGGGTGTGCGATGATCAGCAGGAAATCGACGAGGATCAGTGTGTTTGCGGCGGCGCTGCTTGCGGCCGGGCTGCTGCTTGGCGGTCTGTTGCCTGTCGGGTCGGCACAGGCTTCAAGCGCAACGGTTGAAACCCAGCACCTCCTTGTCAGCGACGCCACAGGCAATGTGCCGGACGCGCGGCTGAAGGCCCTGGCCGAGTACGCGCAGGCTACATTGGAGCGCATGCTCGATCTGTGGGGCTGCGATGCGCGCGTCGACAGCCTCGGCAAAATCCACGTGATCTATGACGAGCCGCTCCGGGGCCACTGCAGCAGCATCTGTTACGTGGGCGGCCAGGGTGGTGGCCGCACTGGCTACCTGTCGGGTGGCAGTCCGACGCGCTCTGTGCGGGTTTTCGGCTGCGTCGAGGCCCCGCTGATGCTGGCCCACAAGTTCACCGCCGCGCTCATGCCGCAGCCGGACAAGCTGTTGCGTAACATGCTGGGCGCGATCTCGGAGCTGCGCCTGGGCAATCCGGCGTCCTTTCCATCCTGCGGCCTGGGTGTGGACGACTGGGTGCGCTCCTTTATGCGTAGCGGCACGCTGATCCCCTTGGGCCAGCTTGGACCGGACCACGAGTCCTGGGGCATGCGCGACGGGGGCGGCGGCAGGCTCATGGCCTTTGACCGCTACCGGCAGCAACGGGCCTACGCCGAGGCCGGTTCCTTCGCCCACTATCTGGCGGCGGTCCACGGCCTGGACGGCCTCATGCGGCTGACTCGGCTCTCGCGCATGCAGGCGCGGCCCTGGCGCGCGGCCCTGGGCGCTGATCTGGACGAGCTGGAGGCCCGCTGGCTGGAATCCCTGAAGGCTGACGGCGCGGGCCGGGAAGAACGGATCGGGCGGCTGGTCCGGGTAATGAATGCTGGCCCCGGCGACCCCTGCGCGCGTGCGCGGCGGGTGGCGGAGGAGGGGAGGGCTACGCCCCCGCCTCTGCCAGCTCCTTGAGCTTGGCGAAGCAGGACTCCAGCGATTCGTTGTCGCCCACGAACTGCTGCAAGAAGCCGTTGATCGGCGCCACCATGTCGATGGAGCGGTCCACCTCGGCGCTGGCACCGCGCTGGTACGCCCCGATGTTCACCATGTCTTCCACGCGCTTGAACGTGCTCATGAGCTTGAGCACCGTGCGCCCGGCATTGATGTTCTCGCGGTCCACCACCTCGCTACGCAGACGGCTGATGCTCTTCAAAACGTCGATGGCCGGGAAGTGCGCCTGGTCCGCCAGATCGCGGGTGAGCACGATGTGCCCGTCGATGATCGAGCGTACCGCGTCGGCAATGGGCTCGGTGAAGTCGTCGCCGTCAACCAAGACCGTGTAGATGCCAGTGATGGAGCCGAGCGCGCTCTTGCCCGTGCGCTCCAAAAGTTGCGGCAAAAGCGCGAACACGCTCGGGGTGTAGCCGCCGCGCGTGGGCGGCTCGCCGGCGGCCAGGCCCACCTCGCGGCCGGCCATGGCAAAGCGCGTCACCGAGTCCATCATCAAGAGCACGTCCAGGCCCTGGTCGCGGTAGTACTCGGCGATGGCCGTGGCGGCAAAGGCCGCGCGCATGCGGATGAGCGGGCTCTTGTCCGAAGTCTCCACGACGACCACGCTGCGCGCCATGCCCTCGGGCCCCAGGTCGCGCTCGATGAACTCCACGACCTCGCGGCCGCGCTCGCCCACCAGGCCGATGACGTTGATGTCGGCCTGGGTGTATCTCGCCATCATGCCCATGAGCGTGCTCTTGCCCACGCCGGAACCGGCCATGATGCCGATGCGCTGCCCCTTGGCCAGTGTCAAAAGTCCGTTGATGGCGCGCACGCCGACGTCCAGCGGCTGGTCGATGCGCGGGCGCTCCATGGGGTTGGGCGGGGTGCGGTAGAGCG
>JANXYI010000433.1 GCA_025350085.1 Deltaproteobacteria bacterium | reverse complement strand
CTCCTTTGTGCATTATGACGAAAAACTACCAATTCGTCGTACCCCCCATGGTCAACATGCCAGTTGAATCCTCTCTGATTTCCAAGGATAGATCAAGATAAGCAGAATATTTTTTGGGCGGACAGGCTCGAATCCTTTTGTCCCACGCACAACTGAGCCCAGGGTCCAGGCCTGCGACAGCCCCCCACCCCTTACAGGAGGTTTGAGGACCATGAACATCGATCCGGGCACAGAGGCGAAAGCGTATTCCAAGGTCGACTGGCGACTCATCCCCTTTCTCTTCCTCTGCTACATCCTGGCCTACCTGGACCGGGTGAACGTGGGCTTCGCCAAGCTCCAGATGCTCAAAGACCTGTCGCTCAGCGACGCGGCCTTTGCCACGGGCGCGGGCATCTTCTTCATCGGCTATTTCTTTTTTGAGGTTCCGAGCAACGTGCTGCTGAAGAAGTTCGGGGCGCGCATGTGGATCGCCCGGATCATGATCACCTGGGGCGTCATCTCCTCGGCCATGATGTTCGTGACCGACGAATGGACCTTCTACGGCATGCGCTTCATCCTGGGCCTGGCCGAGGCCGGTTTCTTCCCCGGCATCATCTACTACCTGACCCTCTGGTATCCCTCGCGCCTGCGCTCCACGCGCCTGGCCCTGTTCGTCTCGGGCATCGCGGTGGCCGGCGTCATCGGCAACCCCATCTCGGGCTGGATCATGGACACCTTCAGCGGCTCCCTGGGCATTGCCGGCTGGCAGTGGCTCTTCCTCATCGAGGGCATCCCCTCGGTCATCGTGGGCGTCTGGGTCATCTCCTACCTGGACAGCAACATCGGCGAGGCCAAATGGCTGGCGGAAGACGAAAAGGCCCTCCTGATCCACAACGTGGAGAGCGAGGACAAGCACAAGACCGAGCACAAGCTCTCCGACGCCTTCAAGAGCGGCAAGGTGTATGTGCTCTGCGCCATCTACTTCACCCTGATGATCGGCCTCTACGGCATCGCCTTCTGGCTGCCGACCATCGTCAAGGCCTTTGGCGTCAAGGGCTACCTGAGCGTGGGCCTCATCTCGGCCATCCCCTACGGCGTGTGCGTGGTGGGCATGATGCTCATCAGCCGCCATTCGGACCGCACCGGGGAGCGGCGCATGCACTATGTGGTCAACGTCTGCTGCGGCGCCCTGGGCCTGGTGCTCTCCGGCATCTTCGCCGACATCCCGGTCCTGGCCATCCTGTTCCTGTCCATCGGCACCCTGGGGGTCATCGGGTCCATGCCCCTGTTCTGGCCCATGCCCTCGACCTTCCTGACCGGCACCGCGGCCGCGGCAGGCATCGGCATCGTCAACTCCGTGGGCAACCTTGGCGGCTATGTGGGCCCCAACGTGCCCATCTGGATCAAGCAGTACTCCCAGAACCCCTCGGCCGCGCTGTACGCCATCGCCGCCATCCTGGTCCTGGGCGCGCTGCTGACCTACGCCTTCATCCCCAAGGGGCTGCACCACGCCAAGCCCCAGTAGCGCCCGCAGGACCCGCTGCCGACCGCAGGTCGGGGAGGCCGTCGTGCCTCCCCGGCCCCCCGGGGGCATTGACACCAGGGGCTGCCCCGGCCAAAAGGGCGCACCAGCGACAAAGAGGAGAGACATGCGCAAATTCGACCAGCTGCGGAAGATCTTCCAGGCCGCCCTGGACCGCATCGACCCCTACCACATGATGGTCAACCACATCCGGCTGGAGGGGGAGACCCTGGTGGTGGCCTTTGACGATGAGCGGCACGCGGTGGACCTGGGCGCCTTCAACCGGGTGCTCGTGCTCGGCGCGGGCAAGGCCTCGGCGCGCATGGCCAAGGCCGTGGAAGACATCCTGGGCACGCGCATCTCCCAGGGCCTGGTCTCGGTGAAATACGGCCACGCCGAGGCGCTGTCGCGGGTGGAGGTGGTGGAGTCCGGCCACCCGACCCCGGACGAGAACGGGGAGGATGCTGCCCGGCGCATGGCTGAGCTGGTACGCACGGCCGACGAGAGGACCCTGATCCTGAACCTGGTTTCCGGGGGCGGCTCAGCGCTGTTGCCCTGCCCCCTGGTGCATGACGAGAACGGGATCTCCGTGCGCCTGACCCTGGCCCACAAGCAGGACATGACGCGCTGCCTGCTGGCCTGCGGGGCGGACATCGGGGAGATCAACTGCATCCGCAAGCACATCTCCGGGGTCAAGGGCGGGCGGCTGCTTGAGCTCATGGCCCCGGCCCGCAGCCTGAACTTCATCCTCTCCGACGTGGTGGGCGACCGGCTGGACACCATCGCCTCGGGCCTGACCAGCGGGGACGAGACCACCTTCCAGGACGCGCTGGACATCGTCGAAAAATACCGGCTGGAGCACAAGGCCCCGCCCGAGGTGCTGCGGGCCCTGAACCTCGGCGCCCAGGGCCATATCCGGGAGACCCCCAAGCCCGGAGACCCGGCCACAGAGCTTGCCACCAACATCCTCATCGGCACCAACCAGGCCGCGCTTTTGGCCGCCTGTGAAAAGGCCCGCGCCTTTGGCTACAACACCGCGGCCCTGACCTGCGCGCTCACCGGCGAATCGCGCGAGGCGGCCAAGTTCCTCTTCGGCATTGCCCGGGACGTGCGCAAAAGCGGGATGCTGGTGAAAAAGCCGGCCTGCGTCATCGCGGGCGGGGAGACCGTGGTCACCCTTTCCGGCACAGGCAAGGGCGGCCGCAACCAGGAGATGGCCCTGGCGTTTCTGGCCGAGCTGGCC
>JANXYI010000430.1 GCA_025350085.1 Deltaproteobacteria bacterium | reverse complement strand
AAACGCGGCCCGGCACTTCGCCTTGTATGAGGGGGTCCAGAGGGCCTCAGGCCCTTTGGCGGGGGTCCAGGGGCAGAGCCCCTGGCGTGTTTCCCGGCCTAGCCCCAGAGCGCGTAGCCCAGCGTCACCAGGGCGATGCTGGCCACGCGCAGGGCCTGGTTGGAGATGATCAGGTTCATGGCCAGGCCGGGCTTGAAGATGCCCGCGTAGTACGGGAACTGGTGGCGCACCGCGCGCACGGGCGAGGACAAGATGTTGCCCGCGAGCAGCGCCAGCACCAACTCCTTGAGCGTCAGCCCGCCGGTCTGCACCAGCGCGCCCGCAGCGGCGTACCCGGCCGTGGTCTCCGCGGCCATCTGGAAGCCGATGATGCCCATGGACTGGGGCGGTAGCCAGGACAGGAAGGGCACGTGCTCGGCCATGTAGGCTTCCAGCACGTCGAACACGCCCCAGCGCTTGAGGAAAAAAAAGGCCACGTAGATGGGGATGGTGTAGTAGATCATGCGCGGCAGGCGGCGTCTAAAACGCCTCCAGGTCTTGTCCAGGGCCGCGCGCCAGTCCCATTTGGGTTGTTCGTCCAGCAGGCAGGCCACGCAGCCCTCGGGCAGGGGCGGCAGGGTGAGCCGACCCAGAATCACGATGCCGACTGTACGCAGCAGCGCCGCCAGCACGGTCAGGCTGACGTAGAGCACGGCGGCCGGGCCGATGAACGGCGCGGCGATGAAGAACAGCGTGGGCAGGTGCAGGAAGTACGTGGGCAGGCTGTTGAAGAGGTTCGCCAGGATGACCTCGCGGCGGGTCATGTCGCCCCTGTCCAGGGCCTCGGCCAGGAGCGTGTTGGCCGCTGCGCCGGAGAAGAAGGCCAGCGAGAAGCTGGCCCCGGCCACGTCCTTGAGCCTGCCCAGGCGAACGAGCGGCTGGGCGATCTTGGCCACGGCGCGGGTCCAGTGCAGGGCCTCGATGAGCGTGCCCACGAACAGGCCCACGCTCACGGACAGCAGCAGGCGCGAGAGCGGCACGGTCAGGCCGTGCCAGAGCACGGGCAAGGTCAAGGCTTCGGAAACAGCGGGCATGGGCATGGTCGGCTAGGCGTCCCCGTATTCCGTGGCGGCGCGGAACTCCGCCAGTTCCTGCGGGTCCATGCGCCGGGTCTGGGCCGCGGCCGGGAATTTGCCTTCGCGCACCTCGGCGCAATAGGTGCTGAGCGCCTCCCTGGCCGGGGTCCAAAGGTCGGCGTAGGTCTTGACGAAGCTGGGCCGCAGGCCCGGGCACAGGCCCAGGATGTCGTGGAATACGAGCACCTGGCCGTCGCAGTCCGGCCCGGCGCCGATGCCGATGGTCGGAATCTCCACCTCGGCCGTGATGCGCTGGGCAACCTCGGCGGGCATGGCCTCCAGCACGAGCGAGAAGCACCCGGCCTCGGCCAGGGCCTTTGCGTCGTCCACGAGCTTTTTTGCCGCGCGGGCGGTCTTGCCCTGGGCCTTGAACCCGCCGAGCCGCGCGATCTGCTGCGGGGTCAGGCCGATGTGGCCCATGACCGGGATGCCAGCGGCCAGCATGGCCCGGATGTGGGGCGCGAACTCGGCCCCGCCCTCGACCTTCACGGCGCGGGCCCCGGACTCCTGGATGAAGCGCCCGGCATTGGCCACCGCGGTCTCGATGCCGGTCTGGTAGGACAGAAAGGGCATGTCGGCCACGAGCAGGGCCTTTTTCACGGCCCGGGCCGTTGCCTTCACGTGGTGCAGCATGTCGGCCATGGTCACGCCCAGGGTGTCCGGCAGGCCCAGGCAGACCATGCCCAGGCTGTCGCCCACGAGCACGATTTCCGCCCCGGCCTCGTCGGCCAAGAGGCCGGTGGGGTAGTCGTAGGCCGTGAGCACGGCGAGCTTTTTGACGCCCTTGGCGGCCAGGATGTCCGGCGCGGTGAGCTGTTTCTGGGGCATGGCGCTCCTCCCTTTGCATCCGGGGAGCCCGCAGAGGCGGGCAGGGCTGGAGGGTAGGGCCGCGCGGCCCGCCAGTCAACCCCTTCGGCCCCTCCGGCCCCTTCGGGGCTCAAAAGGTCTTCAGTAGTTTCGAGTCTCTTCCTCGACAACGTCGCACGGGCGCGAGCGTCTCTACAACGGGAGTACGGGCGCGAGCACGCCCTTGTACAGCCCCTCGGCCTCCGCAGGCACACTAATGAGCCCGTCGGCCGCGAGCAGGGTCTTCAGCAGGCCGGACTTGCCGAGCACCGGGTGGGCCAGGGGCGGAAGTCCGGCCCGGGCTTCCAGGCGCACGCGCACGAAGTCCTCGCGCCCGGGCCGCCCGGCGATGTTGCGCGCCAGCTCGGCCACAAAGGGCGGCGGCGTGGCCGACAGGGCGTTTCTGTCGCCCGCCAGGTGCCGCAAAAAGGGTTTGATGAGCACGGCCATGACCACCTGGGCCGAGGTCACCTGGCCGGGCAATCCGAAGACGGCCTTGGCGTTGTCGCTGGTCTTGATGCGCGCCAGGATCGTGGGCTTGCCCGGGCTCATGGCGATGCCGTGGGCCAGGATTTCCGCGCCCGGCTGGGCCAGGATGGCGGTGCTCGTGTGGTCGCGCGCGCCGAGGGAGCTGCCGCCGGACAAGAGCACCACGTCGCAGGTTGCGAGCGCCCCGGCCAGGGCCGCAGTGAGCTTCGGCAGGTCGTCGGGGATGATGCCGAGCGCCACGGCTTCCGCGCCCGCCTCAACCGCCAGGCAGCAGAGCGCGGCCGAGTTCACGTCGCGGATCTGGCCGGGTCGCGGGCAGGCGCTGGCCGCCACCAGTTCGTCGCCGGTGGACAGCACGCCCACGCGCGGCCTTCGGCCGGTTTGTATGCTCGTGACGCCAAGGGCGGCCAGCAGCCCGATGTCCTGGGCGCGCAGGGTGCGCCCGGCAGGCAGGGCAATGTCGCCCTGGCGCACGTCCTCGCCCGGCAGCATGACGTTTTCGCCCGGGGCCACGGTCCTGCGCACTTCTATCGTTTCGGCGGTTTCGGTGATCTCAGGATTTTGTGCCCCGAGCTGCCCCGTGTGCTCGACCATGACCACTGCGTCTGCCCCGACAGGCAGGCTGCCGCCCGTGGGGATGCGCGCGGCCTGGCCGGACGACAGGCGCACGTCCGTTGCGCCTTGACTCCAATCAATGCGCAGGTCGGCCACGCAGTCCACGTAGGCCGGGTTGGTCTCGGTGGCACCGAACACGTCGCGGGCGCTGAGCGCGTAGCCGTCCATGCTGGCGCGCGCGGTCTGGGGCAGGTCTTCGGGAGAGGGCAGGGCGCGGGCCAGCACACGGCCCAGGGCGTCCGGAAGTGCAACGTCCTCCACGGCCAGGGGCGCAAAGGACTGGAGCAGCGCGCAGAACTCCGGGCGGCTGACCACGCTGAGGAAGCCGTGGTTGTCCAGGGTCTTGACGCGGGTCTTGTCCGGGGCCGGGCTGCTCATATTCGGGTCCGGGTGGCGCGGTGGCGCTAACCCAGGTGGATGTCCACGGCGCCGGGCCCGAAGCCTTTCAGCTCGCGCAGCATGCCCAGGATGCCGCCGCGCAGCATGCGCTCGATGAACGGGTTCAGCGCCAGGGGCTGGCCATTGATGTTGATCTTGAGCTCGCCGTTCTGGGCCACGCAGTCGGCCTCGGTGGCGTCCCCGGCCACGATCTCCACGGCCAGGGCGCGGCAGTTCTCGCGGCCGCAGCCGCCGCAGTCCAGCCCGGGCAGCAGGAAGCCCGCGTTGGCCGCGATGCGCGCCAGGCCAGCGATGTCGCGGGTGGCCATGACCCCGTCCAGGGCCGCGTCGCCGTACACGGCCAGCGCCAGCTCCGGGTCCAGATCCTTGGCCGTGGCCTCGTCCGGGGCGATGATGATGCGCGGCATGACGCCAAGGGTCTTGCCGCCCTCCATGACCAGGATGTCCGTGCCGACCAGGGGCGCAAGGTCGGAGAGCGCACGCTCGCCGGGCCAGGACACGAAGCTGCCGCCGGGCGAGAACCCCAGGACCATGTCCGCGTGTTCGCGGAAGCGCGCGGTGTCGGTGTCGGCCTTTTCGTCAAACCCGTGGTGCGAGTGCTTGGCCAGGGTGACGGTGAGGCCCAGCTTCTTCAGGGCCTGGGTCAGCTCCAGGGCCAGGGTGGTCTTGCCGGACTTCTTGTAGCCGACGACGGCGATGGCGCGCATTGAGGGACTCCTCGAGCTTGCTAGCGGGTGATTTCGGTGCCGATGCCGCAGGGGGTGAACATCTCCAGCAGCACGCAGTTCTCCACGCGGCCGTCGATGATGTGGACCTTTTCCA
>JANXYI010000399.1 GCA_025350085.1 Deltaproteobacteria bacterium | reverse complement strand
CCATGAGCTCCATGCGGTTGTTGGTGGTGCCGGAGAAGCCCTGGGCCAGCTCCTTGCGGTGCGCTCCGCAGACGAGCACGGCACCATAGCCGCCGGGTCCGGGATTGCCCAGGCAGGAGCCGTCGGTATACAGGATCACGGGGGGCTGTTCGCTCACAGGACGTCCTTGCTTGTCGGGTTCGGGGGCGCATCGTCACTCTTGGCCGGGGGCTTGGCCGGGGGCTTGGCCGGGGCGTTCAGGGCCGCCAGGCGGGCCTGGATGAGGTCCAGCGCCAGGATCAGGCCCTTTTGCCAGCCTTTGCCCGGCTCGAAATAAAAGGGGAAATGCTCCCCGGTCAACTGCCGCGCGAAGTCCGGCCCGAGCGCGCGCTCCACCAGGGGCGGCAGGATGACCACGGCGGTCTTGTCGCTCAGGCCCAGGCCCACGAACAGGGTCTTGCCGTCCTGTTCCGGCGCCTCCACCGGGCCCTGGCGCACCTGCACCCGGGCCTCGAGGCCGTAGGTGGCGCGCAGGGCTGTGATATAGGCCTGGACGTGGTCCTGCTCGTCCTTAGACAGGCTGTGGGTCCCGTCCGAGAGCCCGAAGCGCGCGTTGAGGCGCTCCATGTTGCGCTCGCTGTTCTTCCAGAAGGCCAGAATCACCAGGCCCACCACGGCCAAGAGCCCGAACAGGCGCAGGAGGTGCTCCAGCGGACCGCTTGCGCGGACGGAAAACAGGGCCATGCGTCCTCTCCTGGTGGTTTGAAACACCCGTTGTGCGCGCAGATGTATCCCCTGGGGCATGTCCCTGGCAAGGGCCTCCCGGGGGGACAAAACCGGGAACTTGGGGGGCTTGCCCCATGGCGGGCGATGGGCTATCTAATGCCTGCGGCACTCCCGCCGCAGGAGAGGCAATCGAAGGAGCTTACATGCAGCGGAAGTTACTCCTGGCGGCGCTGGTTGCGCTGGCGGTCCTGGGCGGCTGCGCCCAGCGCGACCCCAATCTCCTGGTGCGGGCCTTAAGCGAGGGCGGCCGCACGGCGGGCGACTACACCCTGAGCCTCAAGACCTACGAACTGGACGCCGAGGGCCGCGCCAAGCTTGCCGGACCTGCCGGGTCATCTGTCGGATCTGAGGACGCCTCCCTGCGCGGGTTCATCACCCGCACCCTGTCGGCCAAGGGCTACACGCTGAAGGCCTCGGGCCCGGCGCGTTACGCTGTCGAGGCCCACCTGCTCTGCGCCGACACGCGCAAGGCCAGCCTCGGCCTGCTGCACGAGGAGCTGCGCCTCCCGGAAGCGGCCGTGGGCGCGGGCTACAGCAAGGACATCCACTACTGGCTGCCGGACGCGGGCGTGGGGCCGGGTCAGGCGGGCAAGGACGCCCTGGACCTGCGTGACGCCACCCAGCGCCGCTTCTCCAGCGGCACCTTCGACCGCGCCAGCCAGGCCAACTATGGCGGAGCGCCCCTGGGCGGCAAGGACAACACGCATTGCCAGGGCCGGGTGCTCGTCACCCTGACCCCGTTGACCCCTTCCGAGTCCGGCCCGCAGCGCGTGGTCTTCGTGGGCCGCGGCGCCACGGACGACTGCCCGGACGTGCCCGAGTGTCCGCTGGGCACCTGCCGCACGGCCCTGGAGCGGGTGCTGGTGGACGTGCTCGAGAACGCCCTCTAGGCCTTGCCGGGACCATGCAGCCTCAAAGGCCGCTCCCTTTGCCGGGGGCGGCCTTTTTCGTGCGGTGGTCCAGGCCCCCCTTTGCGCGCGGCCGGGATTGGGGTATCACGAGCCAGGGGCGGCCTGCGCGGCGACCTCAAAATCACAATGTCTACCAAGGACGGACGCCATGGAACGCAGGGAATTCTTGGGAATGGCAGGGGCCCTGGCCGTTGGGCTGGGACTTTCCGGTACTGCTGCGGCGGCTGCGGTGGAGCCGGGCGTGACCCTGGAGGCGGCCCTGCGCGCGCGGCAGAGCATGCGCGAGTATGCGGACCGCGACCTGCCCGAGGCCCTGTTGACGAAGCTCTTGTGGGCCGCCTGCGGGATGAACCGGCCGGACTCGGGCAAGCGCACCGCGCCGACGGCCCTGAACCGCCAGGAGATCGCCGTGTTTGTGGCCCGGCGCGCCGGGCTTTTCCTCTACGACGCCAAGGCTGGCGCCTTGCACCAAAAATCCCCCGAGGATCTGCGCGCGGCCACGGGCAAGCAGGCCTACGTGGCCACGGCCCCGTTGAACCTCGTCTATGTGGCGGACATGGACCGCGTGGCCGGGAACACCGCGGAGGAGAAGCTGATCACCGCCGGGCTGGACACCGGGTTCATCAGCCAGAACGTATACCTGTTCTGCGCGGCCCAGGGGCTGGCCACGGTGGCCCGCACGGGCATCGACGTGCCCGCCCTGGCCAGGGCCATGCGCTTGGCGTCCCACGAACGGATCATCATGGCCCAGTGCGTGGGCTATCCCAAGGCCTAAGCCGCGCCATGCGGAGCATCGGGCGGTACGTCATCCTGGGCCTGCTCGGCCGGGGCGGCATGGGCGCGGTGTACAAGGCGGCCATGCCGCGCACGGGCCGCGTGGTGGCCATCAAGGTGCTGAGGCCTTCGGAGCAGCTGGCCGCCACGGCGGACCTGGCCGAATTGCGCCGGGGCTTCTTCCGCGAGGCCGCGCTCATGGCCAGCCTGCGCCACCCGAACATCGCCCAGGTGCTGGACGTGGACGAGGCCCCAGCCGCTGACGGGAACCCCGCTGGCGGCCTGCCCTTCTTTGTCATGGAATACTACTGCAACAACCTGGGCGCGCTGCTGGGCGAGATCTACCGCGTGGAGGAGCCCACCCGGCGCCTGGGCGTGGAGCAGGCCCTGTCCTGCGCCCGGCAGCTGGCCTCTGCTCTCGCCCGGCTGCACCACGCGGGCATCGTGCACCGCGACGTCAAGCCTTACAACCTCATGCTGGCCGAGCGGCCGCCCGATGCCTGTCCGGCCGGGGCCGGCCTTGCTGCCCCCGTCTTGCCCGACATTATCCTGGCCGACGAGGTCAAGCTCATCGACTTTGGGCTCTCGCGCCTGCGCGGGGAAGTATCCCTTGGTACCCCGAAGGGGGCAATGGTGGGCTCGCCGTACTATGCCGCGCCCGAGCAGGAGGTCGACCCCGAGTCCGCGGACGAGCGCGCCGACATCTATTCCGCCGGGGTCACGCTGTTCCGCTGCCTCACCGGGCACCTGCCCCAGGAGGGCCTCCCGGCGAGTTCCCTGCGCGCGGGCCTGGACCAGCGCTTCGACGCCTTCTTCGCCAGCGCCTGCCACCAGAAGCGCGGCCAGAGGCCAGCGTCGGCCCGGGCCCTTTTGGCCGAGCTGGGCGCGCTCTCGGTGCACTGGGCGCGCCTGCGCGACAAGGTCTGCGCCCTGCCGGACGAGGACCGGCCGCCCTGTACTGCGCGCGTACCGGCCCCAAAGCTGCGCGCACACCCGGTGCATCAGCCGCTCGCGGGCGCACGCGAAGCCTTTGGCCTGGATGAGCTGTGGCGGCCGCTTGCCTGCGACCCGGAGCGCTTTGTCCTGATCGGACAGGAGGGAGAGGCCGGGCCGGACCTGGTGCGCGACCGGCGCACGGGCCTGGTCTGGGAACGCGAGGGCAGCCCCTATGGCCTGACTTTTGCCGCGGCAGAGGAGCGGGCCGCGCGCCTGGCCGCAGAGGGCCGCTTCGGCCGCTTCGGCTGGCGGCTGCCCACGGCCGAGGAGCTGGCCACGCTGCTGCTGCCCTAGCCCGACCTGCGCCAGCTCTGCCTGCCCCCGGCCTTTGCCCCGGCGCAGCGGCGCATCTGGACCGCGGACCGCAAGTCCTTCACCGCGGCCTGGTACGCCGACGTGGAGCACGGCTTTCTCTGGTGGCAGGACGTGAGTTGCGAGTTTTTCGCCCGCTGCGTGAGCTCTGAAGAATAGAGTCGAAGGGGCCTAGCCCTGGGGCCAGCCGAAAATCCAGCCCAGGGCCCAGGCCCCGGCGAGCAGCAGAGCGGCCAGGCACCCGCAGGCCTGGTTGACCCGCTCGCCCCAGTCGGCATTGGGAAAGCCGTGGCGCACGGCCAGCCAGCCCGCGGGCAGCCCCAGCACACCCCCGGCCAAGAGCCCGAAGAAATGCGCGCCGATGTCCGTGTTCTCGCCCGCGGTGCCCAGGCTGGCCACCAGGGCCAGGGCCGCAGCCACGGGCAAAAGCCAGCTGTGCGAGCCGGACGGGGACTTGGTGAACCCGCCCTCGCCGCTCACGGCCTTGAGCGCGGCAAGCGCCCCGGCCGCGCCAAAGACCGCCGTGGAAAAGCCCACGGACAGGTGCGCCGGGCCGTGCACCAGGACGTTCAGCACGTTGCCCAGGCCCCCGGCCAGCACGGTGAGCAGCCAGGCCGCCCCTGAACCCACACGCCGCGAAAGCAGAATCAGAAACGCCCCGCCGATGACCGCGTTGCTGGCCACGTGCGCCGGGTCGGCGTGCAGGGTCAACGCCGTGAACATGCGCCACCACTGGCCGCCGAGCATCCTCGCGGCGTCGCCCGCGCCCACGCTGTACCAGTATTGCGGGTACCAGCCGAGCTCCGGCCAGGGCCGGTGGGTGACGACGAAGAAGGCGCAGAGCGCGAGCATGGCCATGAGCGTGGGCCGCGAGCGCTCCTCCACCGGGGGCAGGGGGATGGACGGGTGCGGGCTGATGTTCTCGCGCTGGTACAGGGTGATCTCGTCCACGGCCTGGCGCACGAAGCGCGTGGGCACCTGTACGGTGTAGCCGCCGGGCAGGGAGCGTACGCGGTGCGGTACGCGCCGGGCGCGCAGCACCAGGCTCCAGAGCCGGGCCTGGGCCAGGGGCAGCCGACCGGCCGGGGTATCGTCCACCAGCGGGGCCAGGTCCGGCCAGCTCGCGCGGGGGCCGGGGCGTTGTTGGGGTTTAAGGGGCAGCATGGGGCCATCCTAACGGAAAGCCGCCCCTGGCCGCCAGCGATAAAAAGGCGGCCAGGGGCGGTTCTCGCGAACGTTTGCCGGGGCCTCTCTAGCCGTCCTGCATCTTGCGCACCAGCCCGGCCAGGGTCTCGGCCTGGCGCGAGAGTTCCTCCACGGCGCGGGAGGACTGCTGCATGTTCTCGGCCGTCTCGTTGGAGATGCTGCTGATCTCGGTGATGGAGCGGTTGATCTCCTCGCTGGCGGCGGACTGCTCTTCGGCCGCGGCGGCGATGGAGCGCACCTGGTCGCTGGCGCCCTCCACCAGGCCCACGATCTTGTCCAGGGACTGGCCCGAGGTGTCGGCCAGCTCGGTGGCCGCGGCGATGGTGCTCACGGCCTTTTCCACGCTCTGGGCGTTGACGGCCGTGGCGTCCTGGATGCCGCGGATGGCCTCGGAGACCTCGCGGGTGGCGTTCATGGTCTTTTCGGCCAGCTTGCGCACCTCGTCGGCCACCACGGCGAAGCCGCGGCCCGCGTCACCCGCGCGCGCGGCCTCGATGGCGGCGTTGAGCGCCAAGAGGTTGGTCTGGTCCGCGATGTCGTTGATGACGCCCATGACCTGGCCGATGCCCCCGGCGCTCTTGCCCAGGATCTCCATGTTCTCCTTGAGGGTCAGGGCCTGGGTGCGCACCTCGGCGATGATCTGGACCATGCGGCGCACGGTGCCTGCCCCGTCCTGGGCCATGGCCTGGGCGCTCTGGGAGCTCTCCGCGGCGCGGCCCGCGTTCTGGGCCACCTCAAGCACCGTGGCGTTCATCTCCTCCATGGCCGTGGCCGTCTCGGTGACGCGGTCCTTCTGGACCAGCGCGCCCCGGCTGGAGGCCTGCACCTGGCGGGCGATGTCCGTGCTGGCGTGGTTCAGCTCGCGCACCACGGACTCCAGCTGTCCGGCGGCCTCGAACATGCCTTCGCGCCTGGCCCGCTCGGCGGCCTGCTTGGCTTCCTCGGCCACAAGCGTGGCCTGCCGGGCGCGTTCGGTCTCCTGTGCAGCCAGCTCGGTCTGGTGGTTGGCCTCGCCGATTTTCTCCTTGAGGCTTCCCACCATGACGGTCAGGGCCGCGCAGAGCTTGCCGATCTCGTCGCGCTGGCAGACGTTCAGCTGGTGGTCCAGTCTGCCCGCGGCCACGGCCTCGGCAAAGGCCACGGCCTCGGAGAGCGGGCCGTCGATGCTTTGGAAGACCAAAAAGCCCACGCCGAGCGTCACCAGCAGGGCGCCCAGGGCCAGGGCCGTGAACAGGTACATGCCCCAGGCGGCCTTGCGGCCGAACTCAGCGGTCTGGGCCAGCACGTCCCTGGCCATCCTGTCCTCCACCTCGTGCATCAGGTCCATGCGCGCGGTGGCCACCTTGAAC
>JANXYI010000394.1 GCA_025350085.1 Deltaproteobacteria bacterium | reverse complement strand
GTGGGGGTTCCAAGGGGCCTCAGGCCCCTTGGCCGCCGGAGGCTATTACTCTCACTTGTTGCTCAGCACCTGGGCCAGGGCCTGCAGGATTTCCTCCAGCTCCAGGGGCTTGGAGATGGCGGCGTTCATGCCCGCCTCGAGGAAGACCTTGTGTTCGCTTTGCTGGGCGTAGGCGGTGAGCGCAATGATGGGGATGCCCGGGTCGTAGAGGGAGCCGTCGTGGCTGCGGATGCGCCGAGCGGCTTCCACGCCGTCCATCAGGGGCATCTGGATATCCATGAGCACGGCGTCAAAGCTGTTGGCCTCCATGTGCGCGAGGGCCTCCTGGCCGTTGGCGGCTGTCTGCACCTCGTGCCCGGCGCGCTGCAGGAAGCTTTTGGCGGCCAATTGGCTGATGAGGTTGTCCTCGGCCAGGAGCAGGCGCAGGGGCCGCAGCTTGGGCGGGTTCTTGCGCCTGCCCGGCACGGCTGCGCCCGGCCGTTCGGGCTGGTCCAGGCGCAGGGCCAGGCTGATGCTGGTGCCCTGTCCGACGGCGCTTTCAAGGGTGATGCCGCCGTCCATGAAGGCCACCAGCCGCCGCACGATGGCCAGGCCCAGGCCCGTCCCCGCGAAGCGCTTGGTGAACGCCGGTTCGGCCTGGGTGAAGGGCTCGAACATGTCGCCCTGACGTTCCTCGGGGATGCCCACGCCGGAGTCGGTGACGCTGAGCAGGAGCACACAGCGGCCCCTGGCCTGTTTCAGGCCCGCCACCTCCAGCGTGACCCCGCCTGTTTCGGTGAACTTCACGGCGTTGCCCAGCAGGTTGAACAGGATCTGGCGGATCTTGCCCGGATCGCCCAGGAGCCGTTTCGGCAGGTCCGGATCCTGGCGCACGGTAAGGCTCAGGCCCTTGCGCCGGGCCTGGTCGTCGAACACCGCCGCGCAGGCGCGCACCAACTGGGCCGGGTCGAAGACCTCCTCCACCAGTTCAAGCGTGCCGGACTCGATCTTGGCGAAGTCCAGGATGTCGTTGATGACCGAGAGCAGGCCGCGCGCCGAGTAGGCGGCCTTGTCCACGTAGTCGGTCTGCTCAAGGTCGAGCGGCGTGGTCTGCAAAAGTTGCAACATGCCGAGCACACCGTGCAGGGGCGTGCGTATCTCGTGGCTCACGTTGGCCATGAACTCGCTCTTGGCGTTGCTGGCGGCCTCGGCGGCCTCCTTGGCCTGGCCCAGGGCCTCTTCCGCGCGCGCGCGCTCGCCGATGTAGCGCGCCTGCTGCATGTTCTTGAGCGCCAGCTCGGAGAACTGGTCGGCCATGCGGTTGAGCGCCGTCGCCACCTCCTCAAAGCGGCGGCGGTCCATGACCGGCACGTCCAGCAGGCTTTTGCGATACTCCACGGGGTCGAGCCCAAAGGCCTCGGCCTTGGCGGTCAGGTCGTCCAGGTCCGCATCCGCTGGCCGCACCTGGCAGATGAACCAGTGGGCCAGGATGCGCTCACCCTCGCGGATGGGCGCCACGCCGGTGAACAGGCCGCTGGAGGAGCAGACGTGCGGGCCGGGTGTGGCCGCAGACCCGATGAGGGCCTGGGTGGCCGACTCGCAGGCCCCGCGCCCATTGATGGAATTCTGGATGAGCAGGCAGAGGTTGCTCGGGTTGCTGGCCCGGGTCAGGGGTTGCCCGTCGGGCGTGGTGATGACCGAGGCCACGCCCACGGCCTGGGCAAAGGCGTCCTGCACGGCCTGGATGTCCTCCAGGTCGAAGAGGTCGGTGAAGGAGAGGTCCGGCGTCTCGCCGGGCGGGCTGGTCACGGCCGCGAGCCGACTCTGGATGATCTCCTCCATGTGCTTGCGCTCGGTGATGTCGGTGAGCGCGAGCATGGCCCCGAACCCCGGCAGGGGCAGGGGTGCGGCGATGGACGAGACGTAACGCGTGGTCCCGTCGGCCCGGCGGATGAGGTGTTCCGCCTGGACCATCCGCTGTTCCCGGACGGCGCGCACACTCACATATTCCTCTGGCCCGAGGGCCGTGCCGTCCAGGTGCCGCACCACGAACTCGCGGTCCTGGGCCGCAACGCCCACCAGACGCGCGCGCGGGCTGCCGAGGAGCTCCTCCACGGCACGATTGACCTCCACGAAGCGGGCCGTGGTGTCGGTGACGGCCAGGCCGAGCGGCAGGCTCTCGAACATGACGCGGTACTTCTCGCGGCTCTCGCGCAGCGCCGCCTCGGTCTGCTTGCGCATGGTGATGTCGGTCATGGTGCCCACGATGCCCTCGGGGCGGCCCTCGGCGTCAAAGTACAGGGAGCGCACGAAGAGCACTTCGCGCAGGCGGCCCTGGCCGTCCAGGGCCTGGGTCTCGAAGACCTGCTGCCCCTCGTGGGCATAGAGCCGGGCGTCCATCTCCGCGATGCGGGAGACGAATTCCGGGCGGCCGAACTCCTCCAGGCGGCGGCCCAGGATATCCTCCACCGGGCGGCCCGTGAACTCCGACAGGGCTCGGTTCGCGCGCACGTAGCGGCCCTGCCTGTCCTTGGCGAAGATGGGCGTGGGGTTGGCGTCGAGCAGCGCGCTGGTGAAGCGCAGCTGGGCCTCGCGTTCGCGCTCGGACTGCCGCAGGCCCGTCAGGTCCGTGGCTGCGGCCAGAAAGCCCGTGACGCCGCCCTCGGCGTCGCGCAGGCAGAGCCAGTCCAGCTTGAGCTCGGCCACGCCGCCATCCAGGCGGTCCAGACGCACCAGGGCCGAGCCCGGCGGCAGCGGCCTGCTGGCAGCAGCGGACAGGGTGGCCTTGATGAGGCTGCGCGCCTTGTCCGACCCGGCCAGATCCAGGACATTCCTACCCGGCAGGCTGCCGGGAGGGGCGCCGGAAATGGCATAGGCGCCGGGGTTGGCGTAGACGATGCGCCCGGCCAGGTCCAGCTCCACCACGCTTACGCTGAGCGCCTCCACGAACTCGCGGTAGCGGCGCTCCGAGGCGCTCTTCAGGTCCTCGGCCCGGCGGCGGCGCAGGATGTTCACCCACAAAAGGGTGATGACCAGGGCCATGGCCGCGAACACCACGCCCGCCAACAGGAGCCAGCGCCCGTAGAGCTCCCACGTCTCCTCGGGCCGGTTCAGGACGATGCTGCCCTTGGGCAGTCGGCTTAGGGAGAAGCCGTGGCGCTTGAGTTCGCGGTAGTCGAACATGGCCGCGTTGGGGCTCTTTGTTTCCACGGGGATGTCGTCCGCATGCTCGCCCGCGAGGATACGCGCCGCCAACTCGGCCATGGCCCGTCCCTGGTGCTCACCGCTGACCACGATGCCGCCCACG
>JANXYI010000321.1 GCA_025350085.1 Deltaproteobacteria bacterium | reverse complement strand
GTCATCCGCGCGGATGGCACACAGGTCGGGTCCCTTGATCTGGTCAATGTCTCGGACCCCAAGTCCGTGGAGAAGGTGGGCAAGAACCTCTACCAGATCCGCAAGGGCAGCAAGGCCACCGAGATCCCGCCGGATAATCTGCAGGTCCAGCAGGGCTACCTGGAGAAGTCCAACGTGGAGATCGTGGGCGAGCTGGTGAACATGATGGAGGCCCAGCGGGCCTTTGAGATCAACCAGAAGATCATGACCAACACGGACACCATGGAATCGCTCGTCATCAACAAGATCGGCCAGGTCGGCTAGTCAATGGAATTTTCAGGAGGAAAACAGTCATGATGCGCTCACTTTGGACCGCCGCCACCGGCATGGTCGCCCAGCAGACCAACATCGACGTGGTCTCGAACAACCTGGCCAACGTGAACACCACGGGCTTCAAAAAGAGCCGCGCCGAGTTCGAGGACCTCATGTACCAGACCATGTCCATCGCCGGGACGATCAACGAGGGCGGCAACCGCCTGCCCACGGGCTTCCAGGTCGGCATGGGCGTGCGCCCGGTCACGGTGCACAAGTTCTTCTCCCAGGGCGCCTTCCAGAACACCGGCAACTCGCTGGACATCTCCATCGAGGGCCAGGGCTTCTTCAAGCTGAACCAGAACGGCAACGACGTGTACACCCGCGCGGGCAACTTCAAGCTCGACAACAACGGCCGCATCGTCAACGCCAACGGCTACCCCCTGCAGCCCGAGTTCACCGTGCCCCCGGACGCCGCCAACGTGGTCATCACCGAGAAGGGCCACGTCTCGGCCATGGACAAGACCGGCAAGGAGCTGGCCGGCACGGACATCACCATCTACAACTTTGTGAACCCCGCGGGTCTGAACGCCCAGGGCCGCAACCTGTACACCGAGAGCGACGGCAGCGGCGCACCCGTGGCGGGCATCCCCGGCGACACCAACTTCGGCACCCTGGCCCAGGGCTTCCTGGAAGGCTCCAACGTGGAGATGGTCGACGAGATGGTGGGGCTCATCATCGGCCAGAGGGCCTATGAGGTGAACTCCAAGGCCCTGACCACCTCGGACACCATCCTGCAGACCGCCATCAACGTGAAGCGCTAGGCCGGGAGATCAGGGCAGGCACATGGACAGCACAAGCCAGGGCTACGAATGGGACAACCTCCGCACCGGGTCCTGCCCGCTCAAGGCCGGCGCGGTGCTTCTGGCCGCCCTGGCCCTTTCCGCGCTGCTGCTGGCCGCCAGCGCCGCCGCGGCGGCGGACATCGCCCCGGACTGGCGCGTCCAGGTGCGCAACGCCGCCTGCGCGGCCGGGCCCAAGGTCCTGCTGGGCGAGATCGCCGACGTGCGCGGGCCCATGCCCCGCGACCAGTGGAAGGAGCTTGCGGCAAGGCCCCTGTGGCCTGCGCCGGAAAAGGCCGGGCACCAGACCGCGCTCTCGCGCGAGCGGCTGCTGACCATGCTGCGCTTCTACCTGGGGGACCAAGCCGACAGCTTCGTGCTGCCGTCGCAGCTCGTGGTGCAGCGCGGGGGCAAGGCCGTGGACGGCGCAGAGCTCGCCCGCCGCTGCGTTGATTTTTTGACGGCGCGCGGCGCAGGCCTGCACGGAGATCTGGAGATCACCGACCTGCGCGTGCCGGACTACGTCTTTCTCGCCCATCCCGGCGACCAGTTGAACCTCGTGATGAGCGGCCCCGCGCACCCGGGCCGCAACAACGTCCTGTACGAGGTCGTGTCCGGCGAGGGCAAGGCCGCGCGGCGCTTTGCGGCATCGGCCTTCCTGAACCTCTGGGGGCCCGTGGCCTGCGCCACCAGGCCCATCAACCGCCTGGAGCGGCTGACCCCGGACATGGTGGGCTTCAAGCGCAAAAACATGGCCTACCAGGAGAACGCCTGGGACGGTTCCGGCGGCCCCTGGCGCGTGGCGAGAAGCGTGGGCACGGACCAGGTCATCACCCGCGACAGCATCGAGCCGGTGCCGGTCATCGCCCGGGGCGGCAAGGTCAACCTCGTGTTCGAGGGCACGACCATCCATCTGTCGGTGAAGGCCGAGGCCCTGGCCGACGCGGGCATCGGCCAGACGGTCCAGGTACGCAATGTGCAAAGCAACCGCAAGATCACCGGCACCGTGCTGGACGCCGAGACCGTGCTGGTCCGCTAGCCGTCCGGCCCATTAATAGAGGATGCAACCATGAAGAAGCTGTTCCCGACCCTGGCCCTGACGTTCGTCCTGACTGCCTGCGCCGCGGAAAACCGGCCCATGCCCGAGCCCATCCTGACGAACCCCAACGCCGTGGAGGCCGAGCCGGTGAACAATCCGGCCTCGCTCTTCGAGGCCGGGCAGTCGGACTTCCTCTTTGACGACAACCGGGCCAACAAGGTCGGCGACATCGTCATGGTCCTCGTGACCGAGATCACCAACGGCGACCTGAAGTCCAACACCACGGCCCAGAAGACGAACACCAACGCCTACGGCATCACCGCGCTGCCCACCACCGGCATCTACGGGGCCCTGAGCAAGGTGGTCCCGGGCGGTGCCTCGGCCACCGGCAATCCGGGCGTGGGCACCAGCAGCGCCAGCAATTTCGTGAGCACGGGCGAGGTCAAGCAGCAGAGCACGCTCACGGCCACCGTGGCCGCCAGGGTCATCCGCATACTGCCCGGCAAGGTCATGCAGGTGGAGGGCGCGCGCCAGGTGCGCCTGAACGCCGAGACCCAGATCCTCGTGGTGCGCGGCCTGGTGCGCCAGCGCGACATCGACTCCAAGAACACCGTGCCCTCCACGGCCCTGGCCGACGCCAAGATCGAGGTCTACGGGCAGGGCATGCTGACCGACAAGCAGCGTGCGGGCTGGCTTTCCAGGCTGCTCGACAACGTCTGGCCCTTCTAGCTCGCCGACCGGGAGACGAACATGATCTATGCAGCAGACCAAACCACCCGCCGCAGGGAACTGGCCCGGAACCTGGCCCTGATCCTGCTCTGCCTGGCCGTGCTCATCATCGCCGGGGTGGCCCCGGCCCACGCCGTGCGCCTGAAGGACATCGCCAGCTTCTCCGGCGTGCGCAACAACGAGCTGGTGGGCTACGGCCTGGTGGTCGGCCTCTCGGGCTCCGGCGACGGCACCACCAACGAGTTCACCATCCGCTCCATGACCAACATGCTGGAGAAGATGGGCGTGTCCGTGAACCCGACCAACCTGAAGC
>JANXYI010000316.1 GCA_025350085.1 Deltaproteobacteria bacterium | reverse complement strand
TGGGGGTTCCAAGGGGCCTGAGGCCCCTTGGCCGCCGGAGGCTATTCTCTTCTCTTTCTTATCCCAACGCCAGGATGGGCTCGACGATCTTCTTGAGGGCCAGGCCTGTGGGCGTGTCGCCCTGGACCTTCATGAACGGGTAGCCCTCGTCGCCGGAGCGCACGATTTCCGGGTCCATGGGGATGCGGCCGAGGAAGCTCACGCCCATTTCACGCGCCAGAGCCTCGCCGCCGCCGGAATTGAAGATGTCGTGGGTGGTCTTGCAGTTGGGGCACACGAACCCGCTCATGTTCTCCACGATGCCGAGGATGGGGTTGCCCAGCTGGCGGCAGAAGGTGACGGACCTACGCACGTCGTCCACGGCCACGCCCTGCGGGGTGGTCACGATGACGGCCTGGGCGTCCTGGCCCAGGGTCTGCAGCGCGGCCAGCGGCTCGTCGCCGGTGCCCGGGGGGCAGTCCGTGACTAGGTAGTCCAGGTCGCCCCAGGCCACGTCGCGCACGAACTGCTTGATCAGCCCCAGCTTCATGGGTCCGCGCCAGATGACAGCGGTCTCCTTGTCCGGGATGAGGAATCCGAGGGACATGACCCAGAGGTTGTGGCTGTAGGGCACGGGCTCCATGTGGTCGGCTTCCATGTGCGGCTTGGCGCCCGTCAGCGAGAGCAGGCGCGGGATGCTCGGGCCGTGGATGTCCACGTCGAGCAGGCCCACCTGCTTGCCGGAAAGCGCCAGGGCCATGGCGATGTTGGCCGCGACCGTGCTCTTGCCCACGCCGCCCTTGCCCGAGAGCACCACGATCTTGTGCTTGATGCGCGAAAGGGTCTTCACGATCTTTTCGTCTGTCTGCCCGGCCGGCTTGTCGCCGCAGGCCTTGGGGTCGTGGCCCGAGGAACAGCCGCCCGAATCCGAAGCTGAGGGACAGCCCTTGCAGGATTTGCTCATGATGGTCTCCTTGAACAGCCGGGGGCCCGGCGGACTTGGTTGGAAAAGGGGATGCGAATAGGCAGGTAAGCAGCGCTTTGGCGGATGTCAAACCCTGTGCTACCAGATGGTCCGGCCCGACTTGGCCACGTAGGCGTCCAGGTCCTCGATGGCGTCGCTCTGCCAGGGGCAGCGCTGGTTGACGAAGCGCACGATCTCCAGGCCCTGCTCGATGACCTCGTACTCCGGCCCGCCCAGGGGCACGGACACCCAGGCCACGGGGTCGAAGCCATGCGCCTTGCACCAGTCGCGGGCAGCGGCAAAGCCGGAGCCCGGCGCGCCCTGGTCCAGGGCCGCCAGCACCAGCACCGCCGCGCCTGCGTGCGGGCCGTAGAATCCGGCCGCAGACTGACGTGGACCAGGGCCCTGGCGCAACACGCGCGAGAGCACCTCCAGGGCATACTCGTCGCGGTAGCGCGCGCGCCACTGGGTCTTGTGCAGGCCGAAGTGCGGCTTGACGTGCAGGGCCAGGAAGCGGCGCAGGACGGCCTGGGTGGGGCCGCTCACGAGCACGGCGAACTTGGGAGCGGGCTGGGGCGCTGTCTTGGGCATACGGTTACTTCTTGGCTGCCCGGGCCTGGCGCAGCCAGTCGTACCAGGGCTCGAGGCCCGTGCCGGTGCGGCAGGCCACGGGGAAAATCTTGATGTCCTTGTTCAGCTTGCGCGCGTGCGCCGCGGCGACCTCCAGGCTGAAGTCCACGTAGGGCAGAAGGTCGGTCTTGTTCAGCAGCATGACGCTCGAGATGTGGAACATGAGCGGGTATTTCTCGGGCTTGTCGTCGCCCTCGGCCACGGAGAGGATGCTCACCTTGTGGTCCTCGCCCAGGTTGAACTCCGCCGGGCAGACCAGGTTGCCCACGTTCTCGATGAAGAGGATGTCCAGGCCGGTCATGTCCAGCACACTGATGGCGTCCTCGATCATGGAGCCGTCCAGGTGGCAGCCACCCTCGGTGTTGACCTGCACGGCCTGGGCGCCGGTGGCGGCCACGCGCCGCGCGTCGTTGTCGGTCTGCAGGTCGCCCTCGATGACCGCCATCTTGAACTCGCCCTTGAGGTCGGTGAGCGTGCGCTCCAGCAGGCT
Source organism: Deltaproteobacteria bacterium (assembly GCA_025350085.1). Classification (GTDB taxonomy): domain Bacteria; phylum Desulfobacterota; class Desulfovibrionia; order Desulfovibrionales; family Desulfovibrionaceae; genus Humidesulfovibrio. The sequence goes on along the minus strand of JANXYI010000316.1, from coordinate 3,047 downwards.
GGTCTTGCCCGCGCCCGGGCTGCTCATGAGGTTCAGGCAGAGGATCTTGTTCTGGGCGAAATACTCCGCAAGCTTGGCGGCGCGGCGCTCGTTGGCCTCCAGCACGTTGCGGACGATGGTCACGGTCTTGGACATATGCGCTCCTGATCCGGGCCGGCCCCCTAGTCTTCGGGGGTGTCGGCCTCGATTTCGTCGATGTAGAGTTCCTTGCCGCTCAGGATATCGTGGCCCAAAATCTCCTCGCAGGCCGGGCAGGGCATGCAGTGCCGGTCCTCGGGCACAAATTCGAGGCCGCAGGAGCCGCAGGCCACCTTGAGGGGCTGGTCCACGATGTCGAGCGCCACGCCTTTCAGTTCGCCCTCCTGGGTCAGGCATTCCCAGCCAAAGGCCAGGGCATCGCTGACCGCGCCGGAGAGCGCGCCGTTGACCACGCGCACGCGCACCACGCGCTCCATGCCGTGCTTGACGCGCTCCTCGCGCACGATGTCGATGATGCTCTGGATGAGCGAGAGTTCATGCATGGGTTCCGGGCATAGCCCAAAAGCCGGGGCGCGGCAAGGGCGCTGCGCCGCCGGGCTCTATGGGGCTGCGTCGGGCTCTGTGGGCGGCACGGGCGGTGTCATGGTCGGGGGCGCGATGCCGAGGGCCGCGCAGCTGATGCACCGGCCGCAGGCATGTACGCGCTTGTCGGCGTCGTAGATAGGCCTGCGGCAGGACCAGGTGCGCTCGCGCAGTTCCGGCGGCAGCAGATCCCAGAGCTCGCGCTTGGCCAGGTGCGCCACCGGGAAGACGTATTCCGAGGGCTGCGGGTTCATGGCCTTGACCGCCTTGAAGATCTCCTGGGCCCGGGCCATGCGCGCCGGGAAGTCGTGCCCGGCCTGCTCGATGTCCGTCCTGGTGCGGCCCAGGGCCACCAGCCGGACGTCCGGGGAGGCGTTGCAGATGGTCCCGGCCATGAAGGCGCAGAGGTCCGCGTCCCAGATGATCTGCTTGTTGAAGGCCGGGTACTTGTGCAGGCTTTCGGAGTAGGAGAACTGGCGGTAGCCGCTGTCCGCCAGGTACTTGAGCGCGGCCTGGGTCACTGCGGCCTCCACAGGCGCGCGGTTCTCCGGGTTCACCAGATGCATGTGGTGCACGTGCACGCCGTAGTCCTGGTACTCGTCCTTGGTCAGCAGGAAATGGAGCATCCCGGCCGAGTCCAGCCCACCGGAATACATGCACAAGATGAGGCCCTTCATGTGAACTCCAGGAGGTTGCGCGCCTCGCTACAGGTGGCGGGCCGCAGTTCCAGGCGCGCGGCCAGCTCGCGCACCCGCGCGACCAGCTCCACATTGCGCGCCGGTACGGTGCGGGCCTGATCAAGCCAGATGCAGTCCTCAAGGCCCAGGCGCACGTGCCCGCCCATCAAGAGCGCGCCCACGTTCATGGGCAGCTGGCCGCGGCCCACGCCCCCGGCGGCCCAGAGCGCCGTGTCCGGCAAAAGCGATACCAGGTGGCAGAGCTCAGGCAAACTGGCCTGGGCCGTGTTCACCGCGCCCAGGATGAGGTTGCAGTAGAGCGGGCCCGAAAGCTCGCCCGTGCGCTCCAGGTGTTTCAGGGTGCTGACCATGCCCGTGTCGAAGAGCTCCAGCTCGGGCTTTATGCCGCGCTCACGCATGCGCCGAACCAGGGCCAGGATGGTCTCGGGATCATTGACACTGGCCTCGTGCCGGAAGTTGAACGAGCCGAGCGTCAGGCTGGCCATGTCCGGTTTGGCCGCGCCGTCAAGCTCCAGCACCTCGGCGCGCTCAGAAGGCGCTGCGCCCGCCCGGCCGCTGGTGGACACGCAGAGGATGGCCTCGGGCCGCTCGCGCCTGATGCCAGCCACAAGGGGCGCATAGGCCTCGGCCGCGTGCGTGGGCCGGCCTGCCGCGTCGCGGGCGTGCACGTGCAGGATGCTCGCGCCTGCGTCCACGCAGGCCACGGCATCGGCCACGATCTCCTCAAGGGTCAGCGGAACAAACGGGGCCTCGGACCGGGTGGCCACCATGCCGGTCAGGGCCGCATTTATGAGAAACACGCCGGGCAGGGTCTTCATGGCGCCTTCCGCCAGCAGGTCAGGTCGGTCTCAAGGGTGGTCCACTCGTGGATGTCCTCGCGGCCGAAGCTGTGCAGCTTGGCCAGCGTACCCACGCGCCGGTAGCCGAAATGCTTCTCGTACCAGGCAATGGTCTCGGGCCGGTCGGCGTTGGTGGTCAGGGTGCGCACGCCCAGCTGAGCCAGTGCGTCCATGCGCCGCTCCTGGAGCAGGCGCCCGATGCCGTGGCCGCGCACCTCGGGCAGCACGGCCAAAAGCGTGGTCTTGGCAGCAACCGGCGAGAGCACCTTGTAGCCCGCCACGCCCACAACTCTTCCATCAAGCCTGGCCACAAAGGCGCAGGCCAGGTCGAACTCCGGCATCTCCGGCGAGGGCACGTGGTGCATGTTCACGGTCTTGAGCACGGCCATGATCTCCGGCCAGTCGCCCGGGGCGGCTGGTTCGATGGTCACGGGGGTGGCGCTGTCTGAAGAATCCATGCGGCCGCTCCGGAAAAGGTCTGCCGTTTGGGGCGTTGCAGGCCCCGGATGCTGTGCTTCCGGTGTAGTGCAGGCGGGCCGGGCTTGGCAAGGCCCGGCTGTAAAAAGGGGGGGCTGGGGGGCCTCAGGCCCCACAGCCGCCGGAGGCTATTCCTCTTCAGGCCCCAGGGTCTTGGGTGCCTTGCCCTCGCGCAGTTCTGCAAAGGCCTGGAGCAGGCGCGCCTGGATGGCCTCGTACCCGCCGGGCGCGTGGGGCAGGGTGCAGCCGGTGCAGTCCTTGATCAAAGCGCGCCAGCCGGGCTTGCCCCCGCAGTCCTTGAGGAAATACAGCGGACAGTAGCAGAACAGGCAGTTGAAGGTGGCCGGGTCCATCTCCTTGTGACCGGAGGCCTTGTGGCACGGGAAATACTCGCAGGCCGTGTTCTGCACGTGCTTGAACTGTTCGCTCATGCGCCCTCCCCTGCTGGCCCGGCCGTGGCGCCGGACAAGGC
>JANXYI010000306.1 GCA_025350085.1 Deltaproteobacteria bacterium | reverse complement strand
CCCGTCGGCGCCGGGATTGGCGATCATCTGCTGGCCCATGACCGAGAGCAGTCCCTTGACCTGCACGGGCCGGGGCGTGGTCAGCTGGGCCTGGTCCAGCACCAGGCCACCCAAAAGCGCGCAGAAGGGCCGGGAGATGACATCCCCGGGCGAGAGGTCGCGGGCCTTCCCCACGCCCGAGGCAACGCCTCCACCCAGGTCGATGACGTACAGGTCGAGCCCGGTCTGGGCGCGCAGGCGCATGGCCAGCCCGGACTCGCCCGAGGCCAGGTCGCTTAGGGTGAACATCTCGCCGTAGGAGCGCTCGTGCAGCAGGCGCATGACGTCGTGCAGGGTGGCGCAGCTCGCCACGCGGAAGTCCGGCGCTTTGGGGTCGGTCAGGCGCAGGGGCACGATGTGCCGGGCCACGCGGGAGAGCACCTCATGCACGGGCGTCCCAGCCATGGGCGTGACCTTGGCCGCCTTGAAGGCGGTCAATTCCTCCACCACCCCGGCGTAGACCATGCCTCTGAACGCGTCCACGGTGACGAGTTCTCCCGGCGCGATGTCCTTGGTGACGCTGCCCAGGCCCAGGATGGTCGGCACGCCGAATTCGCGCGAGAGCGAGGCCATGTGCCCGGTGATGCTGCCGGAGTCCGTGAGGATGGCCTGGGCCTGCTGCATGAGCACCATGAACTTGGGCGAGGAGTGCGCGGCCACGAGCACGCCGCCCTCGGGAAAGCCGCCCAGGTCGTCGTCGCTGGTGACAATAAAGGCCGGGCCTGCGCCCACGCCGGGCTGGGCCACGGAGCCGCCCTGGGCCAGGATCACGTAACCTTCGACAACCGGCATCCCGGCCGGGATGGCCTGGCCGCCCTGGGCCAGCCCGAGGGGCCGGGATTGCAGGATGACGAGCTCCCCGGCCGGGGTCAGGGCCCACTCGATGTCCTGGGCCGTGCCGTAATGCTGCTCCAGGCGCAGGGCGTACCCGGCCAGAACGCGCACCTGGGCCGCGGTCAGGCAGGCCCGGCCCTGCTGGTCCTGGGGCACGGGCTCCTCCACCAGGGTCCCGGCCGGCGCGCAGACCAGGCGCACGGGCTTGCCCGCGATGCGCTCCTCCTCGACGGTCAGTCCGTCGCGGGCAATGGACAGGCTGTCCGGGGTGATGACCCCGTCCACGGCATAGGGCCCCAGCCCCCAGACCGCGTTGATGAGGATGCGGTCGTCCGCAGCCAGGAAGGGGTGCCGGGTGTACATGACCCCGCTGGCCACGGAGTCGATCATCTCCAGGCAGGCCACGCTCATGGCCATGTCCTGGTCCACGATGCCCTTGAGCAGGCGGTAGGAGATGGCCCGCGGGGTGTACAGGCTGGCCAGCACGTAGCGGTAGTTGGTCAACAGGCGCGAGCGCGGCACGTTGAGCACCGAGAGGTACTGCCCGGCAAAGGAGAGCTCGGAGTCCTCGCCGATGGCGCTACTCCGCAGGGCCACGCGCAGGGCCTCCGGCGCTAGGCCGCACTCGGCTGCCAGCCGGTCGTGGGCGGACAAAATCTCCTGCTCCAACGCCACAGGCATGGCCGCGGAGAGGATGGCCCGCTGGATGTCCTCGCTGGCCTCTTCCAGGGAATTCGGGGCCCCGGGGATGATGGAGAGCTTGACGCGCTTGATCTCCTCCCACAGCCCGGCCTGGGCGAAGAAGTCCCGGAAGGCGCTGGTGGTGATGGCGAACCCGCGCGGCACAGGCAGCCCGGCCCGATTCCTGACCTCGCCCAGGTTGGCGCTCTTGCCGCCCACGGCGTCGACCATCTCCCTGGTGATGCGCTGGTATTCCAGGATGTGTTCCTGGCCAAAGGGCTCCTTGCGCGATTCCAGCTCGGCCGTGATGGCCGCCTGGATCTCCTCCACCTTGGCGCGCAGGGCCGGGTTGGCCTTGCCCGCCAGGCTCTCGAAGCTTGCGGCCAGGCGCAGGCAGTGGAACACGGCGCGCGCGGCCTGGGAGTGCACGTAGGACATGCCGAAAAGTTGATCGCCCTGGAGCTTGAACTCCAGGTCCGAGATGATCTTCAAAAGTTCGGCATTGGACTCCAGCAACTCCTGAAAGTGCTTGTATTTCTTGCGGAACAGCTCCTGCATGGAGAGGTCTTCCGCGCTCGCCCGGCTTTGGCCCAGCAGGGCGCGAAAGAGCTTGCCCAGGTTGGTCAGGATCTCACTGCCCATGGCCCGGCCCCCCAAAATTGCGTAGCATTTCGCAGCCCAGGGGGGAACACGCAACGCGCAATCGCGCAAATTGCGCGCAAAAGATTCGTGCAAAAACGGGGCTAGCCATTGCCTTCGTCAGCCAGGGAGTACTGTGTGGCCGGGCCTTTCCCTGATTTGCGCAATGCCCCGCTGTTGACCAGGGCCTGGAGGTCATACTGGGCCGTGCGTTGCGAGACCTCCGCCCCCAGGGCGTGCTGGTAGTCCAGGCGCGTGAAGAAGCCGCGCGTGCGTGCCAGGCCGAGGGCTATGCCCTGGCGCGGGTTGCCGCCCTTCAGGGGCAGGGCGGCCCTGGCCGGGAAGGAATTCGGCTGCAAGGGCTGGCCGTCTCTCGTCGGAGATTGGGCCAGGGGCTGGGCCGGAGCCTCGGCGCCCTCCCAGTACAGCTGCGGGGCGAGCATGGCGTCGTCAAAGACCAGGTCCTCGGCGTAGAGCACCTCGCCCTCGGCAAAGGCCAGGGCGCGGATGATGCAGTTCTTCAGCTCGCGCACGTTGCCCGGCCAGGTGTGGGCCATGAGCTTCTCCAGCGCCCCGCGCGAGAAGCCCACCTCCCCGCGCCCGGTCCGGGACACGGACTCCTTGAGGAAATGGTTGGCCAGAAGCGGGATGTCCTCCCTGCGCTGGCGCAGGGTCGGGATCTGGATGGTCAGGACCTTGAGCCGGTAGTAGAGGTCGTCGCGAAAATCGCCGCGCTGCACCAGCTCCATCAGGTCCACGTTGGTGGCCGCGATGACCCGCACGTTGAACTCGATCTCCTGGTCGCTGCCGAGCGGCCGGATGCGCCGCACGGACAGGGCGCGCAGCAGCGCCTTCTGGACCTTGTCCGAGGCCGTGCCGATCTCGTCCAGGAACAGGGTGCCCTCGTCCGCGGCCAGGAATGCGCCCTTGCGGTCGCCCCGCGCCTCGGTGAAGGCGCCCTTGACGTGGCCGAACAGGGCGTCGAGCAGCAGGTTCTCGTCCAGCCCGCCGCAGTTGATGGAGATGAAGGGCTTGGCCGCGCGGTTGCTGAACTTGTGCACACCCTCGGCCGTGAGCTCCTTGCCCGTGCCGGTCTCGCCCACGATGAGCACGTCGGCCTCGGTGCTTGCAGCCTTGCGGATCATGCTCTGCAGCGCGGCCATGAGCTGGCTTGAGCCGATGAGGTCCGGGATGTCGCCCACCAGCCGCCAGCCGAGGTTGGCCGGGAGCTCGCTGTCAAAGGAGACCTTCTGGCGCTGGGAGACCATCTGGATGTGCTCGTCGCGCTGGCGTATCTGCTCCTGCTTTTCCTGGATGGCCAGGATCATCTTGTTCAGGGCGTCCTTGAGCACCACGGACTCGCGGTCGAAGCTCTCCAGCCGCACCGGGCGCAGGTTGTTCTCGCTGAAGATGGCGCTGATCTCGGCGGCGAGCGTCAGCACGGGCCGGGTGATGACCTTGCTGATGTAGATGACCAGCAGCACGATGAGGCCCACCACCACCAGGGTGATCACGACCATGACGTCCATGTGCCGGAACTCGGCCGCATCGGTCAGTCGGCTGCGGTCCACGTACGCCACGCCGGCCACGACCTCGGGCTCCCGGTCCGGATGGGTGCGGAAGCGCACCGGCGCATAGACCAGAAAGTGCTGGTCGCTCAAAAGGCCCGAGGCCGTGGGCAGGGCCTCGGCCTCCATGAGCCCCTGCTGCCCGGCCTGGACGTCCACGACCATGCGCCAGTAGCCCTCGTGCTTGGGCGAGGGCCGGAAGACCTTGTCGTACTCGGGCATGCCGTAGTCGCCGGTCATGCCCAGCCGGGCGATCTCCACAGACAGGTCCTTCTGCGGCTCCTCGAGGTTCTCGCTCTGGAAGAGCATCCAGCCCTGGTCGTCGAAGAAGAAGCTGAAGCGGTTCTCGCTGGTCCGCGCGAAGGAATAGATGGGCGATTTCGGCGAGTTGTACAGGGACAGGATGTTGCGCAGGGCCAGCGCGTTCACGCTCACGATGAGATGCCCGCGCAGGTTCTGGCTGGCGTCGAAGACCGGCGTGAACAGGCGGTAGACGGTGAGCGTCTGCGCGCGCAGGGAGTCGGGAAAGGCCGAGGGCGGATACACAGCCTCGGTCAGCTCCGAGAGGTGCACCGAGCCGGGACGCATGTCGCGCACCTTCTGGGCCAGGGTCACGGGGCTCTTCTTGATGAACTGGTACTGGTCCTGGCGGATCTCGGTCAGCTTGCCGCCCTCGGCCACGAGCAGGAGCGTGTCCGCCGAGTTGAGCCCCACGAAGGCCAGCTCGGACACCTCGCCGGGGTGGTACGCGGCCCAGTGCCGGAAGGCGCCCTCCAACTCGGAGCGGCCCACGCGCCCGCCCTGGGCCAGCTCCAGCACACCCCGGCGGAAGAAGTCCAGCACCGCCTCGATCTCGCGGGCCTGGGCCAGGTTCTGGGTCTGCGCCGTGCGGTGCAGGGCCTGGTTCAGGTACTTGGCGGAGAACCAGTTGGTGACGTACCCGGTGAAGAACAGGACCAGGGCGATGGACGGGATGAGCGACAGCAGGAGCTTCTTCTGCACACTCCAGGTGGCGAAGAAATGCTGCCCGGCCTCGCTCTCGGCCTTGGCTCGATAGGGACTCCAGGCCACAACCCCTCCCTTGAAGGCTCCACAGGCGCCCATTCGCGCAAAACAGGCCCCGCGGCAGCCCCAAAAACGTCTTGCGCAATACCAGAAATCGCGCAGCAAGCTGTTTGCACGACTACAACATCTCCAATGATTCCGTCAAGCTTTTTTGCATGGCACAGGCCTTGCTTTAAGATTAATCACGAAAGGGATCGTACCGGCCTGTGTTGGGTTCATGTCCGCACCACGCGGGCCGGAAATTGAGTGGCAGGGGCTCTTGGATTGTCAATTTGAGAGGGAGGAACCACATGAAAGCTCGCATGTTCAAGCTGTTCACCTGGTGCATGCTCTTGTGCCTGGCGTTGCCGGAATTCGTTCTGGCCGCAGGCGGAGGAAAGATCGAGAACATCGTCATCGTGGCCGACACGCGCAAGTTCAGCGGCTGGGAAGCCTGGTGGACGAACCTGTACAATGAAAGCCATCTGTACTTCACCCTGCTGACCGTCGTGCTGATCCCCACCGTCGGCGTGATCTTCGGCGTTGTCGCCGACCTGCTGATGGGTTTGATCGGCATCGACCTGAAGTCCCGCGAACTCGCGGAACACTAGAACCAGGCCAAACAAGAGGAGAGTGCGCTATGGAATGGTTGTACGTCCTCATGCCCATCGCGGGCGTGAAAATCTTCTGGCCCGGCCTGATCATCCTCGGCGTGGGCGTGGGCATCATCGGTGGTTTCTTCGGCATGGGCGGCGCGTGGATGGTCACCCCCGGCCTCAACATCCTGGGCTTCCCCATGGCGTTTGCCATCGGCACGGACATCGCCCACATGGCTGGCAAGTCGCTCATTTCCACCATGCGTCACGGCAAGTTCGGCAACGTGGACTATAAACTGGGCCTGATCATGCTCATAGGAACAGTGGTGGGCTTCGAAATCGGGGCTCAAATGATCATGTGGCTGGAACGAATGGGCAACGTCGAGAAGGTCGTGCGCTGGCTGTACATCGGCCTGCTGGCCTTCATCGCCTGGATGGTCTTCCACGACATCAACGTGAAGAAGCAGAAGGACAACGCCGCGCGCGCCAAGGGCG